>CAZNFJ010000010.1:0-50025 GCA_964572685.1 uncultured Legionellaceae bacterium | reverse complement strand
ACTCCTTTCTAATTTAAATTTCCCATCAATTTATTCAAAAATGGCTAAAGTCGAGATAATAAATTTTAGCTTCGTAATGAGCGATATATAAGCATTTTTCTTCATCAAGTTGACTCATATCATGGCCAATATGTGTTAACCTTCTTAAAGATTCCTGAAAATAAGCAATTTTCTGATTATTATCTTCTGTGAAAGATACCGAAATCTCATCAAGAAAAATCTCACGAAGTTGTCGCAACAAAAAAAAATTTTTAAATCGAGTTCGATAAAACGAAGGGACACCTAATTTTTTTTCAAATTCTTGGTGAAAAGAAATATCTTCTAAGGCTCTTAATGCATTAACATCTTCTAATTTCAACATCTTGATTTTATTATAAACAAAAAGAGCATAATAACAAAAAAAACACAAAAATCAAAATTTTTAAATTAATTTTATATTTTTTTCACAAATTCTGCTTTAAGTTTCATTGGACCAAAACCATCAATTTTACAATCAATAGGATGATCACTATCAACCAGACGAATATTTTTAACTTTAGTTCCAACTTTAAGAACAGAAGAAGAGCCTTTGATTTTTAAATCTTTGATAATCGACACACTATCACCATCTTGCAAAACTTGACCATGAGCATCTTTAACAACCAAAGCATTCTCATCTTCATCTAGGGTTTCTTGCCATTCATGAGCGCATTCCGGGCAAACAAAGTTTTCAGCATCCTGGTAAGTATAAGCACTATGACATAATGGACAATTGGGTAACATAACAGATTCAACCGTTAGTGAATTTCTTGTAGTATACCATTAATAACGCTTTAAGTATTTTAAAATACAATAACAGGCCCACTCCATGGCATAATGAGGCAAAAATGCACTTCGAGAAGTAGGATCATACTTATCTAAGTGCTCACCAATCTGAAAAAAACAAGCCAAATGTTCTTTGGGTTCGATTTGGTGCCAGTAATCATGTAGGCCCGAAATATTGAAATGAGGCTCGTATTCCTCACGAAAAGACAGTCTGTGGTGCATATCCGGATTCATTAAAGTCGCTTCCAACAATCCGCCGGTTAAATTGTCTTTAATACTGAATTTTACAGACTGGTCTTTTAGATAATTTTTCAAAGCATCACTGGCTTTTTCGTTTTTGAAAAATTGTTTACCTTGGCAATAGGTATCCAAAATCAATTGGATTTCAGCACGATAAGCTTCACTGGCTTGTACTTTAATCTCAACATAAGGCAAGGAACATCGATAGCCCAGTTCATGTGGAATATCTTTTAATAATGCATCCAAATCATCAACAAGGGCAGCTTCTGGTATTCCAAACACCAGCCATCGCATCCAGGGAAGGCCCGGAGAAACTTTCTTTATCAGTTTGGGCAGCACCTGTTGTTCCCACATTGGCAAACACTCTCTGGGTGGCCCAGGGAGCATAACGATGGTTTGATGCTGCGCTTCAATCCAAGCCCCCAACGCTGTCCCAAAAGGGTTGTCCAGTAATAACGACTTTTTGGGAAAAAGTGTTTCTTGTTTTCGATTTTTAATATTCAAGGATGATACTTGCTTTTGAAAATCCTTCAAATGCTGATGTGCGACTGAATTTTCCAATAACTCAAGTTTAAAATGTTTGGCAATTGCAAATCGTGTGATATCGTCGCAGGTTGGTCCTAATCCTCCAATAGTGATAATCACGTCATAGCTGGCCAAAAAAGATAGTGCGGCCAGCATCTCATCCATGATATCTCGACAGCTCACATGTGTCACAACATGAAGTCCGTTAGAAGATAAATCATAAGCAATTTTTTGTGTATTGGTATTTAAAATATCGCCAGCAACCACTTCATGACCAGTAGCAAGGATCGCAATGTTCAAGAGCATCTCCAAAAGAACTTGATACTTTGATTATAGAATTTTTGACAGGAAGTGCTAGTTTGAAAGAGGAATAAGGTCAACAGCACCAGATGGGTGCTGTTGAACAAAAGCATTACTGGGCAGCAGGTGCTTCAGGTGCAGCTTCAGCAGGTGCAGCTTCAGCAGGTGCAGCTTCAGCAGGTGCAGCTTCAGCAGCGGGTGCAGCTTCAGTAGTAGGTTCATCAGCAGGTGCAGCGTTATCTGTTTTACCACATGCTGTTAGACCAAAGCCTAAAACCAGCATAGACAATACAACTAAAATTTTTTTCATTTTATTATTCTCCGTTTCGAAACTGTATGACTACCCTATAAGTCTAACAAATTTAATTTTAAAAAGAAGCCTTTCTATTAAAAATTATGACAATAATGGCTTTAAAAATTGCCCTGTGTAAGATTTTGCACATTTTGTAATCTCTTCGGGTGTTCCATATGCAACCAATGTGCCGCCCCGCTCACCACCTTCAGGTCCCATATCTATAATCCAATCAGCCGTTTTAATAACATCTAAATGATGCTCAATTACCACAATAGTATTGCCCTGATCTCTTAAACGAAATAGAACATTTAACAGTTGTTGCACATCAAAAAAATGCAAACCTGTTGTGGGTTCATCTAAAATATACAAAGTTTTACCCGTACTTCGTTTGGAAAGCTCCTTAGCAAGTTTGATACGTTGCGCCTCACCTCCTGATAATGTCACTGCACTTTGTCCTAAGGTGATATAACCCAATCCCACTTCTTCAAGAGTTTTACATTTTCGATAAATCGATGGAATGGCCTCAAAAAAACAAGCAGCATCTTCAACGGTCATGTTTAAAACCTCCGCAATCGATTTCCCCTTGTAAGTCACGTTCAGTGTCTCTCGATTATAACGCTTACCTTGACAAACATCACATGGCACAAAAATATCAGGGAGAAAATGCATTTCCACACGCATGACTCCATCTCCTTGACAGGCTTCACAACGCCCACCCTTGACATTAAAACTAAATCGACCCGGCTGATAACCACGAGCACGAGCTTCTGGCGTACCTGCAAACAATTCACGAATAGGCGTTAATAATCCTGTATAAGTGGCAGGATTGGAGCGTGGCGTGCGACCAATAGGGCTTTGATCAATGTCGATGACCTTATCACAATGTTGGAACCCCTGATAAGACCTGATATGAATATCTTTGACTAAACGAGAACCATTTAAAATCGAAGAGGCCAATGGAAACAACGTATCATTAATAAGGCTGGATTTGCCTGAACCGGAAACACCCGTCACACAAACCATGACCCCCAATGGAATATCAACATCAAATTGACTCAAATTATGACAATCAACCCCTCTTAATTGAATGATCTTGTCCGAGTTAATAGGTACTCTTTTGATGGGTGCTTCAATTTTCAATTCACCACACAAGTAATTGCCCGTTAGAGAAGCTTTACAACTCATGATGTCTTTTGGCGTACCACTGGCCACTACCTCGCCACCATGCACACCTGCTCTGGGGCCTAAATCAATGACATAGTCCGCATGTCGTATCGCATCTTCATCATGCTCCACCACAATCACAGAGTTACCTAAATCACGTAATTTAAATAAGGTTTCTAATAAACGCTGATTATCACGCTGATGAAGACCAATGGATGGTTCATCGAGAACATACATCACCCCAACAAGACCTGAACCAATTTGACTTGCTAATCGAATACGCTGAGCTTCTCCTCCGGAGAGGGTTTCAGCAGAACGAGACAAAGTTAAATAATCAAGTCCCACATTATTTAAAAATCCCAGACGCGCTAATATCTCGGTGTTAATTTTTTCGGCAATTTGTTTTTTTGCTCCTGTCAATTTTAATTGTTCAAAAAAATCATGTAAGCGCAAAATAGTCATTTGACTCAATTCTGGAAGACTCATTTCATGAATTTTGACATGCCGAGCCGCCAGTTTTAAACGCGCCCCCTGACAAGACTCACAATTTTTTTCAGACATAAACTGAGTAAAATCTTCTCGATAACGACTTGCATCTTGTTGACGATAACGCCGTTCCAAATAAGCCATCATGCCCATAAAGCCTTTTTTATCGCCGTATAAAAGCATTTCTTGAATCGCTTTAGGCAATGATTCAAAGGGCTCCTGCAATGAAAATCCATATTGTAATGCCAAGGTGGCCAACATATTATAATAATAGCCTGAACGTGAATCCCAGCCACCAATAGCGCCTTGAGCAATGGTTAAACGCTCATCATAAATAATTTTTTTCTCATCAAAAAAACGCTTTACCCCTAAACCATCACATTGCTCACAAGCCCCCATCGGACTATTGAAGGAAAAAAGTCTAGGCGATAGCTCAGTAAGAGAAAATGCACAATGCGGACAAGCATAATTGGCAGAAAATAACATTTCCTCAAATGCATCGTCCATGGAGACAACCATAACAAGCCCATCGCTCATGGATAATGCATTTTCAAAAGATTCACTTAGGCGTTGCGCATGTTCTTTTTTAACTTTACATCGGTCAACCACCACATCAATTTGATTTTTTTTCTTAGGATCCAACGTGGGAATATCTTCAATTTCATACAACTCACGATTAATACGAACTCGTAAGTAGCCTTTGGCTTTCAATTGGGCAAACAATTGTTGATGTTCACCTTTTCTGTCCTTGATAATAGGCGCCAAAATCATGATTTTAGAATCATCTGATAAGGTTAAAACAGTATCGACCATTTGACTGATGGTTTGTGCATTGAGAGGAATATGATGAATAGGACAATAAGGATCACCAATACGCGCATATAAAAGTCTTAAATAATCATAAATCTCGGTCACTGTTCCCACAGTTGAGCGCGGATTATGAGAAGTCGCTTTTTGTTGAATGGCAATAGCAGGTGATAAGCCTTCTATTGAATCCACATCCGGTTTTTCCATCAAAGATAAAAACTGCCTGGCGTAAGCAGATAAAGACTCAACATAACGACGTTGCCCTTCCGCATATAAAGTATCAAAGGCTAAAGAGGATTTACCGCAACCAGAAAGTCCGGTGATAACCGTCAATTTGTCCCGAGGAATATCCACATCAATAGATTTAAGATTGTGGGTTTTGGCCCCACGAATTTTAATGGTCATGGCTCTACTTTGCAAAAATTTAATCATAAGCCATTTTAAATTGGATTTCACCCTTCTTTAATATTTTTTGGTAATATAAACGAAAATATTGCACCTTTCGGTAAACGATTTTTGGCCCAAATTTTTCCTTGATGCCAATCAATAATACGCTCACACAATGCAAAACCAAGTCCTAATCCCGTATTTTGTGCTTGTTGACCTTGATAAAAAGATTCAAAAATTTTTTGTAATTCTTTTTCTGAAAAGCCAGGTCCATCATCTGCGAAACTAACAAAAACATTGTCTTCATCTTGAGAAATATCAATTTCAATTCCTTCCTGCGGATTGGCATGTAGAGCAATATTATCTAATAAATTATCGATTAAAATATAAATCAAATCATAATGTACTTTAATTTCTGGCAAATTTTTATCAATCTTCCAAATAATTTTTTTATGTACCCACGTTTCTTGATTATCACGCAGCACCTGTTCAATAATTTTGACAATATTCTGAAAACCTCGTTTGGCTTTATTTTTCTCAAATGATAAATAATGCACAACTTTCAAGTGATTTTTTAAACGCAACAATTGTTTCAATTCCGCAGGATTAGACATGGTTTCCGATAACTTTTGAGTCATCTCTGCAAATGGCTGATAAAACTGTTCTGAAAATTTCTTCAAAATATCATCACGAACCTGAAATTTTAAATCATTTTTTTCTTGAAGTACTTGCTGTTGCTGCTGAATTTCTAATTCTAAAATCATTGATAATTGTTGCATAAGCACTATCAATGTCTTTTTATGAGATTCTAATTGATGGGAATCATCACTACTCAATTGCACAACACCCAATGATCTCTCATGGGTCTTAATAGGCAAATAATAAGCATTTGAAAAAATTAGATTACCTGTACCAATACCCGCCTCTTGTCCACTTTCAAATACCCATTGAACCACACCGAGCTCTTTTTCATCCAAGAAAATGCCCTCCACAGGGAACACTTGCTGAAGTGTACCCTGATGGGGTAGAAAAACACGCAAATCAATATTAAAATACTTTTTCAAGTACGCATCGATCTTAATTAAAATCGGTTGAACACCCCTCACGTGGCTAATTGATTGATAAAAAGCAATCAACTGACCATGACTATTTTCAATTTCTCTCGCTAGCAATATTTGTCTTTTAGCGTGAATCAAAAAGCCACTCAAACATAAAAATAATAAACTCCAGGAGCCATATTGTTGGAACCAGGCCCATTTATCAGTCATCAAATAATCAAATGAACGAGCATTGAATAATAAATCCAAACCCAAAAATAAAAACATTAAAAGCCAAACAAAACGCCATGCTCCCCAGTAAGCAATTAATAAAATAAAAAGCCCCGTCAACCATCCAAAATCCCAAGGAGAGAAAATATTTTTAAAAATCACCATTAAAGCTGCGGTTATCAATACAAGCCCTAAACCTAAAATAGAACGAACCGAAATCATTTGACGCAAACGCGTCAAGAAAGGATTTTTTTTTGACTTTAATTCAATACGATATACACCGACATCTTTCAAATGCTCAATCAGCTTATCAAAGGAACTTTGAAATGGCCAAGGCCTAACACGAGTCTTACCTAACACGATCTGCGTTATTTTTTGTTCTTCAATAAAGTCTTCTATACCCTTAGTCACATGACTGGAAAATACAATATGAGTTTTAGCGCCTAAGGACTGAGCAAACTGCAGATGCGATTGGACTGTACAAAAATCTTTTGCATTTCCTGTATCGATAAATAATGCATGCCAAGGACAATTAAGACGTGAGGCAATTCGTTTAGCTGCTCGAATCAAACGGCTCATATCTAAGTCATGATTAACACAAACCAAAAGACAATCCTCCTGATACAAGAGTCTTGCAGATAAATTTTTAGAATAATCACTTTCAACTTCAGAGCTCACCCGTTCGGCTGCAATCCTCAATGCAAGCTCTCGCAAAGCATCCAAATTACTTTTTTTAAAAAAATGATGGATGGCAACAGATACCTCTGACGGCAAATAAACTTTGCCTTCTTTTAGACGAGCAATCAACTCCTCTGAAGGTAAATCTATCAATTCAATGACCGAAGCTTGTTCTAAAAAAGCATCGGGAATTGTTTCATGTACAGGAATCCCAATGAGGCGTCCGACCACATCATTAAGACTTTCCAAATGCTGAATATTTAAAGTGGTATACACATTAATCCCTCTCGCGACAATATCTAAAATATCTTGCCAACGTTTAGGATGCAAAGTGCCATCAGGATTAGAATAAGCTGCCTCGTCAACCAATAACAAACCAGGCGCACGCTTATAGATTGCGTCTAAATCTAACGTCCGTATGCGAATATTTTCCTTTTGGAACCAACAACAAGGTATTTTCTCAAAAGCACTTGCTAAAGATTCAACTTCCTGACGACCATGGGTCTCAACAATCCCAATCACCACATCAATACCTTGTGAACGTTTCACCAAAGCATCAGATAACATCTGATAAGTCTTCCCAACCCCAGGTGCAGCACCCAAATAAATTTTTAAAGCACCTTGCTGAGCACGTTTTTCTTCAGCGTCTGCTTGGCTAAGATAAGATTCAGGTGTGCGACGATGAGTCATGATCCAGTTCCAAGTTGACTTTCAATACATTCACACATGTTTGACCAAATACACCCATAAATGGTTTTTCAGTATATTGATCAATGATGAACTCTAACTTCTTTTCAGAAATATGCCGAGCCAATGCCACGCGTGGTATTTGTAAGCGCATGGCCTCTAATGATAAATGAGGGTCTACTTGAGAGGATGATGGGAATAATAATTCTTGTGATGGATTTCGGATCCCATGCTGTTTCCAAAAATATTCTTGTTGCATCCCAAAATTTTTCCAATACAAATCTCCGATCCAATGAATAGATGAAGGCGACAAGATATCGGATTGATAAAACGTCATCGAAGGCCTTCCCCAAAAATAACTTGATTTAGAAAACTGTTGACCATAAAGCGTGCTGCCTAACACGCGATGATCTCGAATCACTAAACTGCCACGCGCTTGATGATTAAAAAAAATATGCGATAGGATAGTCACGGGTAGCGTGTACACCAAAAGAATCACGGTTATCAAAAAAAACCATAATTTAATTAGTGGTATCCAGGTTTGTATCAGTTCTTTTCGCCATTCATTATTCATGCCAGCCATCCTAAATATGCAAAACATGCATCAAAACATTTAATCAAGATAAAAGGCATTACCACCCCACCCAATCCATAATACATTAAGTTTTTTTTCAGAATGTCTGTCGGTGATTGACCTTGATAATCCACACCTTTTAGAGCTAAAGGAACCACCATTAACATGAGTAACACATTCGCTATTAATGCAGATACAATCGCTCGCGAGGGGCTACTCAAATGCATAATATTTAATGCTTTTAATTGTGGATAAAGACTCGCCAAAATCACGGGTAATAAGGCAAAATACTTGGCAATATCATTGCAAATACTAAACGTCGTTAAAGCACCTCTTGTCATCATTAAAATTTTACCCGCATAAATAATCTCAATTAGTTTGGTGGGGTCAGAATCAAGATCAATCAAATTTCCTGCCTCTTTCGCAGCTTGCGTCCCACTATTCATCGCCAATCCAACATCTGCTTGCGCTAATGCGGGTGCATCATTGGTGCCATCACCCGTCATGGCAACCAAATAGCCACTTTGTTGATATTGACGAATCAAATCTAACTTATGTTGCGGTTTGGCATTAGCTAAAAAATCATCAACCCCGGCTTCTGCCGCAATGGCTGCTGCGGTTAAAGGATTATCTCCGGTGACCATAATGGTTTTAACACCCAATTGTCGAAACTGAACAAACTTTTCTTTTAGGCCATTTTTAATCACATCGCGTAGAACGATAATTCCCAACACTTTATCATTTTCAGTCACCACTAAAGGTGTCCCGCCTTGACGAGAGATTTCCTCAATATGCAATAAGACATCACTAGGAATTTCTGAATGGTAATTTTTCAAATATTCTGAAATCGCATGTGATGCGCCTTTTCGAAATTGTTTGTCTTTTAAAGAGGCACCACTCATACGCGTTTCGGCGGTAAAAGGAATAAAATGAATTTCGGAATTTTTGACCTGTACTTCAATCGCTGAAGATGCATTCTCGCATAATTTCACAATGCTTCGACCCTCTGCGGTTTCATCATGAAATGAAGTCAATAGAGCAACCTCAGCCAAATACGACCATAAAACGCCATGGGCCGGTCTTAATTCGGTTGCCTGGCGGTTACCCATCGTGATGGTGCCGGTTTTATCTAAAATCAAAATCCCTACATTTCCTGCTGCCTCTACCGCCATTCCTGAAATAGCAATCACATTGATTTTAAACATCCTCACCAAACCTGCGATAGATATAGCTGGCAATAATCCACCAATGGTGGTTGGTGCCAAACACACAAATAAAGCAATAATGGCGACCAAATTCATATCTGCTGTCAAAGGATGTGCGCTGGGATTGAGCAATGGATAAATGCAAGCACATACCCAAATTAATAAAGCACTGATTGCAGCTAAAAAAGAAGTTAACATCAATTCTGAAGGCATTTTTTGCCGTTTAGCACCCTCAACCATGGCAATCATTTGATCCACAAAACCATGTCCTGGTTCTGTGGTAACTTTAACAATTAGCCAATCAGATAATACTTTTGTTCCGGCCAAAACCGAAGATCTATCGCCACCACTTTCTCGAACGACAGCAGCACTTTCTCCAGTAACCGCACTTTCATTGACAGATGCAGCGCCCAGAACCACTTCACCATCACAAGGAATCAAATCATCTGCTTGAATCAAAACAAAATCACCAAATTTTAAGTCACTGGCATTGATAAGCGTATAAGCGGCATCACTCCGACATTCACTCAATCTTTTTGCTTGTAAATGTTGTCTAGTCTTTTTTAAAGATTGTGCTTGATCTTCACCTCGATTGAGCGCAATAGTTTC
Source organism: uncultured Legionellaceae bacterium (assembly GCA_964572685.1). Taxonomy (GTDB): domain Bacteria; phylum Pseudomonadota; class Gammaproteobacteria; order Legionellales; family Legionellaceae; genus UBA2653. The sequence goes on along the minus strand of CAZNFJ010000010.1, from coordinate 39,996 downwards.
TGCGATACATGATAAAATGACGGTAGAGGCAATTAAAAAAGTCACCAAATGCATAAAAGATAATGAAATCGACCAATGAAACCAACCGACATTGCCGAGTAACAGTAAAATACTCATTAAATAAATAGGAAACATGATGGGACGAAAAAACTGATATTGCGGGGCTAACTTAACAATGGTTCCACCCAACAAACGCCATGATGCTTTTAACATGTTCAATTATCCCTGTAATAAAGCCTGTCCTGACAATGGACCAAAACTCCATAATGGCAAAAAAGCCAATAAGGTCACAATAAAAATCACCACCATACTCACACCACAAAATAAAACACTATCGACTTGAAAAGCTTCTTGATGAGGCTCAAGAAAATGTTCTCTTTTCAAAATACCGACCAAGGTTAATACCATCATGATAGGAATAAAACGTCCGGCAAGCATACAAAGCCCACTCACATAATTCATCACAACATCATTGGGAATTGCTGCATAATATCCACTACCATTATTTTGCACCATGCTGGATATCGCATGCCACCATTGTGAAATGACATACGGTGAAATATTGTCGATTTTCCCCGACATAAAAACCCCTAAAAATACAATTAAAATTAAACAGGGACAAAAGATAATATAAAACATCGCCAATTTAATCGCATTTAAGGGAATCGGTTTTCTTAAAAAACTAGCAGAGCGGCCCGTTAATAAATTCATAATGAAAGCAGTCAATATCAAAACCATCACCAAATTCATCACCCCCATCCCTACACCACCAAAGGCAATTTCTCCAATATTCATCAAAAACAAATATGCACCATTACTCAAGGGTTGCAATTCATCTAAAATGCCACCAATTGAACCGGTTGCGGTCGCCGTCATGATGCCATTCCATAATACCGTACCTTCGGTTCCCATGAGCCATTCTTTGGCAAGCATTTGAGGCGCTTCACAAAAATAAGCCGTCATCAGAAAAATAGTTGTCATACACCACATCATGCCCAATAAATACCAACCTACTTTTTTTTGCTCCGTCAAATAAGCAAATAAAAAACAACAGGTACTGGGTAATAACATCATCATCACCAAGCTTAAAAAGAGTGAAAATCCTGTAGGGTTTTCAATGGGACTTGCGCCATTGGCTTGGGTAAAACTGCCGCCATTAGTCCCCAATAGTTTAATTGAATCTTGAATCGCAAAAGGTCCCATCGGAATGGTTTGTGTTAAGGACACTGTTTGATCATACTGCTGAATAACCAGATTTTTTTTAAAATTTTGTGGAACACCTTGTGATACCAGTAAAAGTGAAAAAACAAAAGATAAAGGCAATAGAATATACGCAAATGTACGCCATAAATCTTGCCAAAAATTCCCAACCCCATCAATTTTTTTCTTTTGAAAACAGCGAGCAAATACGACAAGAACGCAAAGTCCTACCGCAGCCGATTGAAAATTATTAAATACAACACCCATCATCCACAATGGATTCCCCCAAGCACTCTCACCTGCAACACCTTGCCAATTGGTATTCGTGATAAAACTAGCGGCAAATTGAAATGCTTCATCGGGTTTAAAATATGGTTGGCGTAGGGATTGCCAGCGCGCATGAATATAAAGGGCTAAAAAACACCATAATTCAAACTTTAATAAGGAGCCAAGATAAGTTAACCAATCCATAGGTCCTTGATATAAACCTGTAAATTGAAATACTTTTTCTTCAATTTTCTTTTGATAAGGGAAAAGCCTTCCATCAAAACGAAAAAGCTGACTGACATATTTAGCTAGTGGATAAGACAATACAAGAACAAACCCACTAATCAACATCCATTGTAGTATAAAAATCATAGAGTTTAGAATTTCTCAGGTCGAAATAATGCAAAAACCAAGTAAATAAATACGATGACCAATCCAGCAAGCGACCATATCATCTCGGTTTTTCCTCAGACAGCTTATGCAGTCCTTTAATAATCAACTTGCTCGCCACGATCACAAAACCCAAGACAAACAAGGTCACCACATCACTATTGAACATGATACAATCCTTGTGCATGTTTTAAAACCAACATTGAACACAATCAAGCGTTCATTTCCCTGTTAAACAACACCCCACATTCATGTTAGGGTTTCTTAAAAGTATACTGATTCTAACCGTTCTATACAAGACATGGATATCGACATCAAAGTCACAATAAAAGCTTAAAATTAACACATAAAGTTCGATGCCCTTTGCTTGATGATGACCATGCTCTTGAATAAAATTTATTTCTTTTCTTGCTAACTCTAAGACAATTTCTTTACGAGCTCACCATAATCAAAATGCTCTGAAACACCCCATGGATGAATACAGGTGCTTTTCGCCGAATTTTGGTAAAGAAACCACTCTAAATTCTTCTAATATCTGAAGAAATGAAGCTCTGCTTTTCTTATAAACATCAAATTGAAATCAAACTAAACATATTTACAAAAAAAATTAATTCAAGTCTTGTATCCATCTTACCATGGCCTCAATGAGACAATCTCATTCATACTAATAAATCCACGATAAATGACCATGGCTATCGCGCAAGGATTTACAATATCTCGTGCTTGTGAAACCAAGTCGAGACTTTGACACGCTCTTACGTATCATTAATTAAGCATATGAATTCTATCCTGGGTAACACGATCAGAGAACATTTCTGACGAGCGCACTAAGGAATATGTTCATGGAATTTCTACACATTAAGAACAAATTATTTGACAAAAAAGCTAATAATGGTACAATAATAAATCAACTTTAAAAGGAAAAATACATGCCCTCATCAAATATCATCATTAAGCCAAAACAAGCTTATTTTGTTAATCATTTAGAGGAACAGGCCGAGAGAATGTCATATGACCAGTTAGAGGAACAGGCCGAGAGAATGTCATATGACCAGTTTGGGAATAAATTCTATTGGAAGAAAAGTGTACGAAATCACTTTTCTTTAAAAATTGCAATGTCTTATAAATCGGGAAAAGGAAGAGAATTTGATTACGCAAAAGCGATTGCTTGGTTTGAACGCATTATAGGTGATGCCAAAGATCCACAGAAGTTAACTCAGGAAGAGAACGATATATTAGGCAGCGCTATGTTTGGTAGTTTAGATGAATATCAAAGTCAATATAATATTTTTAATAACATTCTTCCTCAGTTAAAAATATTAAAAAATCTTGGTATCGACCACTTGCTTAATTGTCTAAGAAACGAAGCGCTTCATGAAATGAAACTTATCAATCTTTTTGATAAAATTGAAGGCTCAGCTAATGATTTTATGTCAAATGACGGTAACTTAAATACAAAATGCGTAAAATTCAATCAAGAAATGTCTTTGGCTATTTCTGAATTCTTCCGAAACAATCCTGATTATGTAAAGAATAATGCCGAAACTTTTCTCGTCAAACTTCTAGGCATTATCGCATCCATTTGCTCATTAGGCATGGCCAATTACGCCACAGGTCGCAGTATGTATGGTTTGTTTTCATCCAAAATTGAAACAGATATTAGACTTAATCAGTTGCTTGAAATATTACCTGACTCCACTGTTCAGGCAAGTGCTCGTCCCCAAGAAACAGATATTAGACTTAATCAGTTGCTTGAAATATTACCTGACTCCACTGTTCAGGCAAGTGCTCCTCCCCAAAAAACAGATAAGATCCCTATTGCAACAGCATATACACTTTAACCTCTAAAAAACTCAAGGATGAGTCTTCTTTTACGCTTCCTTTAATTTCCAGCGGTTATGTAACCACCACCATTGTTCAGGATGTTCTAGGATGATTTTCTCAAGCATTTGATTGTATAAAAGCGTATTTTCATACAATGCAATTTCTGGATCAGGATTTGATACCCAATGCATTGGCGGATAAAATTTTAAAACATGCTTGTTATCAGCTGTTCGATAGCTTGCTGCTGGTACCACAGGTACATCGGCATAATACGAAACCATCGCTAAACTTCGGTAAGTTCCTGCTTTTTTACCAAAAAACTCAACGGCCAAACCATCTTTATTCGCCAAAGAGGCATGCTGATCAAGAACAAAAATCACTGCATGATTTTGCTCCAATGCTGAAAAAATTTTATCTAGTGCATGTTTTTTATTGATGATTCGAAGGCCAGCTTGAAAATATCGTTTAAATAAAATATTTTCCAGACTTTTTAATCCAATACTTCTGCGAATAAAATGAAAATGTCCACGAAATTGTTTAAATTGGGAAATACCACCCAATGGTGCAAATTCCCAATTCCCAAAATGTCCGGTTAATACAAGCACTCCTTTTCCTTGTTCGGCAACATCGAGTAAATGTTGATAACCTTCAACTCGAACTTGGTCTTCTAATTCTTTTTCTGATAAAAAACGGAGTCGAAAAGTCTCAGAAATAATTTTAATAAAATGAGAATAAAAAGCTTGTAACAAATGGATTTTGGCTTTTTGCGAAATGCGGTGCGCATAAACTTGATGAATATTTTCTAAAATCACTTTTTTTCGATAAGGAAAAATCCAAGACATCATCTTCCCCCAACGGGTTAGCGGCCTAGAGAAGATTTGCTGTTCAAGTTTTTCGTCGATCATGCAATCGCCTCAATAAAAACCACCGCATTCATACTAGCAAAGCCACGATTTATCACCATGGCTTTGGCATCAGGATTTTCTATATCGCGTGTTTGTGAAACCAAATCAAGACTTTGACAAGCACGGGCTTGTTCTTGATGCCCAACACTCGGAATCTTTTGTTCTTGTAGAGCTTTCACCGCTAAAACCACATCCAATAAGCCGGATGCACACAAAGTATGCCCCATCAGCCATTTTAATGCAGTAACCGGAATCGCTTGATGCCCAAATGCTGTTTCTAAAGCACGTGCTTCTGAGCTGTCTGATTTTTGATTGCCATTCCCATGCGCGACCACAAAACTTAAGTCTTGAGCCTTGAGTGAAGAGGCTTCTAAAGCTGATTCAATGAGTTCTGCTAAAGGCTGACCATCATCTTGAAGGGAGAATAAACCCTGACCTTCTGTTCGATATTGTCCACCAAGGAACTTAGCCAGTGGTTTAACACCACGAGCCTCTACACTTTCCGCACTTTCTAAAACAATGGCGGCCGCACCTTCTGCCAAAACCGTTCCATCATGATCTTTGGAGAAAGGTTTTAAACCCTTTTCACTTAAAACACCCAATTGCTCATAATAAAAACGCGCTTGTGGCTCAGTACCGATATCATAGGCTACCACAATGACTCTATCGGCTTGTCCGGTTTCTATTGCCCAATAAGCTTCAATCAATGCTTGCATACCACCCACTGCATGATTGGTGATATTATGATTAATGCCTTTACAATTGAGTTGGATCCCGGTGTAGGCTAAAACATTATTAGGTAATATGCGTAGCAACCACATCGGATGAACTGATTCAAATAAATGTTTTCCAAATGCTTGCATATCACCTTTAGACTGTCCGACTAAAGATAAAAAATCATATTGCTGAAAATATTTATTACCCGGAGAGCCAACAAAAACCCCGGTTCTATCACATAAATGAATATTTTCATCGGTGGCTTTTTTTAAAAATTCTGTCAGTCCACAATGATCTGCTGCCTGAAAAGCTGTATAAAGCCCCATCACATCTTGTTTGGAAATAACTTTCATGAGTTTTCTGTCTGGCAGTGCTCGTGACCAGTTAAATTCTTTGATTTCACCGGCCCATTGATTGGTCCAACCTTCCAGTGCATATTCCTGACAAGGCGCAATATGCGTCTCACCTATCATCAAGGCATCCCAATGGGATTGCACATCATGTCCTGCGGCACTTAAAGCAGAATAGCCTGTAATATAAACGGTCATGAATATTTTCTCCAAGCTGGGTGCTTAAAGAGCAAGCAACTATTTGATCCACCAAATCCGAAAGAATTACTTAATGCCACCCCAATGGCTTTTTCTCGAGGGCCATCAGTCACATAGTCCAAATCACAATCAGGATCGGGTGTGGTCAAATGTGCGGTCATTGGTGCCATCGCTTCTTTGATCGCTTTGACAGTAATTACCGCTTCTAGCGCTCCTGCCGCAGCAATCAAATGTCCGGTTTGCCCTTTGGTAGAACTCACAGGAATTTGATAAGCGCGCTCTCCAAAGACGGCCTTAATCGCATTGGTTTCACTTAAATCATTCATTTTGGTTGATGTGCCATGCGCATTGATATAATCCACGTCATGATAGCTTACACCACCATCGCGTAAGGCTTGTTCAATGGCTTGAATGGCACCATCTCCATTGGGATGTGAATCAGTAATTCGATAAGCACTTAAACTATTGCCTTCGCCTGCTAATTCAGCATAAATCTTCGCACCTCTAGCCTTGGCACTTTCCCATTCTTCAAGCATTAAAAAAGCAGCTCCCTCGCCCAAAACAAAACCTTGGCGAGTGCCATCAAAAGGACGACTGGCGTGATGCGGATTATCATTGTCCTTAGACAAGGCTCCCAATAAACAAAAGCTGGATAAACCTAAAGGATGAATCATAGAATCAAACCCACCTGCTAAAATTTGATCAGCCTCACCTCGACGAATGGCTTGTAGAGCCAATCCCAAGGCCTGACCACTGGATGCGCATGCCGTGTGAACAGCGGTTGCATAACCTTTGGCACCAAAAGCTTGTATCAAAGCCGACAATCCCGCATTGGAGGTGGTTTTAGCAAAATCTTGTTGCTGATAAAAATTTAATTTTTCTTCTTGCAGTCGGTTCCAATGAATATCACCATCTTGACAAACCACTTGCTCAAAACGTTGTAAATAATCAAATTCAGCGGTCATCATGCCACATCCGGCTACGATTCCAAATCGTTTGGCATCAACGACTTGAAAACCGGCGTCTTGAAACGCTTCATGTGCAGCTTGCATCGCAAAAGATGTAAAACCCAATAAAATACGCTGTAATTTTTGAGCATTTGGATAAGTGGGCCTAAAATTCTTAACCTCAGCGGCGATGCGTGTTGGAAACGCACTGGCGTCAAATTGCTGAATTTCAGCTATTCCACAAACACCTGCCATTAAATTTTCCCACATTTCTTGGATATTATTTCCAATAGGACAAATTGCCCCTAAGCCAGTCACGGCGACACGACGTTGCTGCATGAACCCTCCGCCTGATAGACCAAATCAACAACGCAAATGCGTTTATTTGGTAAAAAAGTTCTTAAGTGTAAAATCAATTGATCTGAAGAAATTTTCTTAACCATTAATTCCGTTTGAATCACATCTCCAGGTTGAACAAAATCGCTCATTTTGATTTTTTCCATTCGCAACAACCGATATTTGGAAAACCACTCAGAAGCAAATAAAAAATCTTGTGCCAATCGGCGTTTACATTCCAGCAACACAGTCAATGGTAATACGGGCTTATTGGGGAAATGATCAGCAAAATAGAGCGAACTTCGACTAATCTTTTTGAATGCTTTGCAAGATTTTTTCGGATGGATGTCATAAACTTTATCAAATTGCATCAGGTATTCCTGACACTCAGCAGCTGCTATAACTGAATCTGCTGGATAAAAAAGCAAATCTTCCAAGGTCCCAGGTCGATCAATTTCTAAAAATTGTTGTTGTACGGATTTTTTATCAATAAATTGTTCCATCGGCAACATCGGACCAATGGCACCATTGACACTAAATACCAATTCACCATTCACACTCGCATGACCATGATACTCGACCGCAACTTCATCATGAGAAACAATTTCACATTCCAGTAACAATGTTTGTCCGACATAAGCTGGTTGATGTAAAATCGCCTCTGCAACCACCCCTGCGACCGGCCGTAAGGTAAAATTATTCTGTTGCATGATATGCCAGGCTGCTAATTGGCCGACGGTCTCTCCTACTAAAGTAGGAATAAAACAATACTGGTCACTTTCAGGAATTTTACATAAAAATGAATCCTCAGGTGTAATGTGCTTTACACCTGTGATTTTATTAGGATGTTCGCGGTTGAGGATTTGATCAACAAATAAAAAACGCATAGACATTCCAAAACTATGATGCAGTTGTGGCTTCAGCTTTAGCTTTTAATGCAGAATCAACCAATTTACAAAAAGTTTCGACAGTAAATAAAGTTGGTATCTCATTGGTTTTCATGCTTGCTTTAAAGTATTCTTGTGGTACTTCACTCAAATAATTTTTTAAAGCGACCAATCCTTTTTCAGTTAAAACACCATTTTGTTCAAATTCAGCTTCAGAAAGATCTCCGCGAGCATTCTTTTCCAATTGGCCGCGTGGAATTTTAATACCAAATTCTTTTTCTAATTGGAAAACCAAATCTAAAAAATCAATAGATTCAGCGCCCAGATCGGCAATTAAGCGACTGCTAGACTGAACTTTGTCTTCGTCAATCACTAAGACATCGATGATAATTTCTTTGACTTTATTAAAAATTTCTTGATTATTCATATCTTCAGACCCTTTTAAATGATTTGGGCGAAATTGTAGCATAGATTTTTCAGATGCCGAAATTGAAATATCATTATTTTTATTAATTTAATAACGATAAGTTTCAGTTTTATAAGGCCCGTCAATGCTCACACCCAAATATTGAGATTGTTCTTTAGTCAGAACAGTTAGTTTAGCACCAATTTTTTCTAAATGTAACCTTGCCACTTCTTCATCTAATTGTTTAGGCAACACATAAACTTGTGCCTGATAACGTTTAGCATTCTGGAATAACTCCATTTGCGCCAATACTTGATTTGTAAAGGACGCAGACATCACAAAACTCGGATGTCCCGTAGCACAACCTAAATTCATCAAGCGACCTTCTGCTAATAAAATCAGTTGCTTATGAGGTCCTAAATGCACCAAATCCACTTGTGGTTTTACCGGCGTCCAGGGGAATCCTCGGAGCGCATCAACATCAATTTCTGAATCAAAATGACCAATATTGCAGACAATGGCCAAATGTTTCATTTTTTTCATATGTTCAAGGGTAATAACACGAATATTACCAGTTGCCGTCACCACAATATCAATATCGCTCACCACATCTTCAACGCGCACCACCCGATAGCCTTCCATCGCCGCCTGTAATGCACAAATCGGATCAACTTCAGCAACATAAACGGTTGCACCTTGACCACGCAGTGCTTGAGCGCATCCCTTACCCACATCTCCAAACCCAAGTACTAAGGCCATTTTTCCGGCAACCATAACATCGGTTGCGCGTTTCAAGCCATCTAAAAATGATTCTCGACAACCATAAAGATTATCAAATTTAGATTTGGTCACCGAATCATTGACATTAAATGCAGGCACCTTGAGTTCTCTCTTTTTCGCCATATCGATTAATCGAGCAACACCGGTCGTGGTTTCTTCAGACAATCCCAAAATATTTTCTAGTAATTCAGGATATTTTTGATGAACGATATTGGTCAAATCTCCACCGTCATCCAATAGTAGATTGGGGCGCCAATTATTTAGACCTTTTAATGTTTGTTCTACACACCACCAATAATCTGACTCTGATTCACCTTTCCACGCAAAAATAGGAATACCTTTTTCCGCTAATGCTGCAGCGGCATGATCTTGAGTTGAAAAAATATTACAAGAAGCCCAACGAACAGATGCGCCCAATTCAATCAATGTTTCAATTAGCACGGCGGTCTGAATAGTCATATGTAAACAACCTGAAATACGCGCGCCATTCAAAGGCTTTGAAGGACCATATTGATGACGAATCGCCATCAATCCCGGCATTTCGACTTCCGCCATTTGAATCTCTTGGCGACCCCATGGGGCCAAACCAAGATCTGCTACCCTGTAATCAACTTCTTGAACGATATCCATATCGTCAGGCTCCTTGTGTGTGGAATTATAGTGCTTTCGCTAGAATACTCGCTTTATCAGTTTTTTCCCACGGAAACTCAGCACGTCCAAAATGACCATAAGCCGCTGTTGCCTGATAAATAGGTCTTAATAATTGTAATTGATTGATAATGCCTTGCGGGGTCAAATCAAAATTTTGCTGAATCAACTGAATCAATTCTTTTTCATGGAGTCGTCCCGTACCAAACGTTTCTACATAAATAGACACGGGTTCCGGAATACCAATTGCGTAGGATAATTGTATCTCACACTTATCCATTAATCCGGCGGCAACCAAGTTTTTTGCCACATAGCGTGCAGCATAAGCAGCAGAACGATCTACTTTCGAAGGATCTTTCCCTGAGAAACAACCACCACCATGACGCGCCATGCCACCATAGGTATCAACAATAATTTTACGTCCTGTTAAACCACAATCTCCTAAAGGACCACCAATCACAAATCGTCCTGTTGGATTAATAAAATAACGTGTTTGATTGCTTAACCATTCTTCCGGTAAAACGGGCTTGACGATTTCTTCAATAACCCCCTCCACCAAGTCTTGATGTCTAATCTCAGGTGCGTGTTGCGTGGAGAATACCACAGTATCGATACCAACTGGCTTTCCATTTTCATAAATGAAAGTCAACTGACATTTTCCATCTGGACGCAACCAGGGTAACACTTTATCTTTACGAAGATGAGCTTGACGTTCAGCCAATCTATGCGCATAAGCAATAGGAGCTGGCATCAAAACATCGGTTTCACGTGTCGCATAACCAAACATCATACCCTGATCGCCTGCGCCCATTTGACCACCAGAGGCCTCATTGGCATCCACACCTTGTGCGATATCGGGAGACTGTTTTCCGATGGCGGTTAAAACCGCGCAAGATGCCCAGTCAAAGCCCATTTCAGAACTATTGTAGCCGATATCTTTGATCACATGACGAGCAATGTCTTCAACATCAACCCATGCTTTTGTTGTGACTTCACCACCCACAAAAACCATACCTGTTTTAACTAAAGTTTCACAAGCTACACGTGCATAAGGATCTTGTGTGATAATCGCATCAAGAATGGCATCGGAAATTTGATCGGCGATTTTATCTGGATGGCCTTCCGTAACCGACTCAGAAGTAAATATTTGAGTATGCGTCATTGTGACTCCTTCAAGACAAAAAAACTAAATTAAATTAAAAATCTTCACTATTGTATAGATTTTTAAAAAAAATTAAAGGCATAATAAATTATTCCCCTCTATCAAATATCAATTTGAAAATTGCACTGGTCACTAAAGAATTCGAAAGAACCAATTATGGCGGTGCCGGGATTCATGTCACTCATTTATTTCATGCTCTGCAATCCATATCGACTCTCTCGGTACAGATTATTTCTATTCATGAGCTTCAGTACCAAGACTATAGAGGTCACGCGAATATCGATATCTTTCATTGTCATACTTGGTATAGTTTTGAAGCAGGTATGCAATTTAAAGAACTCTATCAAAAAAAACTCCTTTTGACTTTTCACAGCGTTGAAAAGAAAAGGCCATGGAAAATCAACCAAGTCGGCGAAAAAAAACACCTCTATATTTGTGAACTAGAAAAAAGAGCAGCTCAACTTGCCGATGGAATTATTGCCGTTTCACATCAATGTAAACAAGACATCATCGATGCCTATGAAATTTCAGCACATAAAATTCATGTCATCTATAATGGCATCAATCCTCAAATGCAAATTCACCCTATTGATTTTTTATTTTTAGAACGTTGGAACATTGATATAAAAAAACCTAGCATTTTAATCGTTAACCGCATCAGTGAACAAAAAGATATCAAGTTTTTGTTTGAATCTCTAGAAAACATCCATGCATCATGGCAAATTCTTTTATGTCTGAATTCACCTGATGATGATAACATCTACGCATTCACTAAAACAAAGATTCAAAGTTTACGCAAACCTATGATTTGGATTGATAAATTTATTTCTCAAAAAAACTTAAGTTCTCTTTATCAAATCGCCGATGTATTTATTTCAACTGCCAAATATGAACCCTATGGTCTCACAACGGCAGAAGCAATTATGCATCGCTGTCCTGTGATAGCTCGAGATGCAGGGGGCATTCAAGAAATCATCACCCAATCCCGAGGGGGGATTGTATGTCCATTAAATACGAGTCCACAAGACTTTTCTAAATTGGTTAATTCTTTTTTAGACAAAAATACCAGAGAAACATTTCAAGCTCAAATTGATGAGGAAAAACTGTGGCATTGGGATAAGGTAGCCACAGAAACCTCAAACATTTATTTTAATCTTTTAAACCATCAATGAAATTTTTCACATTATTAAACCAAGTAGTCCATTTAGGTGTATGATTTTGATTGGACTGTCCAAGGGTTAAATGAAACTCTTGAAGAAGTTCTTTTTGTTTGGCATTCAAATTGACAGGCGTTTCCAAAACAACCCGACAAAGTAAATCACCTTCAGATTTACTTCTAACTGAGTTCATGCCTTTCCCGCGTAAACGAAAAACTTTACCGGTTTGAGTTTCAGCAGGAATCTTTAAAGCAACACGTCCTGATAAGGTTGGCACTTCAATCGTCCCGCCCAAAGCAGCTGTCACAAAATCAATTGGCACCTCGCAATGTAAATCAGTATGATGCCGTTCAAAAATTGGATGTTTTTTTACACGAATTTGAACATATAAATCACCAGAAGGGCCTCCCATTAATCCTGCATCACCTTCTCCTGATAAACGAATTCTATCACCATCATCAACTCCTGCTGGAATTTTAACGGTGAGTTTTTTAGATAAGCGAATACGGCCTTCACCGCGGCAATCACTACATTTATCAACAATGACTTGTCCTTGTCCATGACAGGCAGGACAAGCTTGTTGTATGGAAAAGAAACCTTGCTGGATTCTAACTTGTCCTATCCCTTGACAAGTATCACATTTTTTGGGTTGTGTCCCTGATTTTGCACCACTGCCTGTACAAGTTTTACATGCTTCCTGATGATAAACATCCACTTCAACCGTTTTTCCGGTGTAGGCCTCTTCAAGCGTCAGCTCAATACCCATTTGTAAATCAGCGCCTCTTTGAGCATAAGAACGCTGAGAACCACCTGAACGAGCTTGACCGCCAGTAAAAATGTTTTCAAAAATATCCTCAAAAACATCCCCAAAACCACCAAATCCGCCCTGACCGGCACCGCCCCCCATACTAGGGTCAATGCCGGCGTGACCAAATTGATCATAAGCGGCTTTTTTCTTGGCATCAGATAAAATTTCATAGGCTTTTTGTACCTCTTTAAATTTTTCTTCAGCCTCTTTATTATCTGGATTTCTATCGGGATGATATTTCATCGCCAGCTTGCGATAGGCTTTTTTAATTTCGGCATCAGTCGCACCGCGACTGACACCTAAAACCTCGTAAAAATCTCTTGTTGACATTACTTTTTATCATCCTTTACTTCTTCGAATTCTGCATCAAGAACAGTATCATCTGTCTTTTGCTCTGCATCAGCTTGTTGAGCAGGAGCTTCACCAGGCTGAGCTTGTTTTGCATAAATTCGTTCTGCCATTTTAGAGGATACTTCCGTTAAAGCATTTAATTTTTCTTCAATCAAAGCTTGATCTGAACCTTTGATAGCTTCACGGCATTCAACAATGGCTGTTTCAATATTGGTTTTTTCATCAGCCGTCAGTTCTGCATCTAAATCTTTTAATGATTTTTCTGCATTGTGGATCATACTATCGGCTTTGTTGCGCAATTCAATCATTTCCTTGAATTTTTTATCTTCTTCTGCATGTGATTGCGCATCATCAATCATGGCCTGTACTTCATCTTCGCTCAAGCCACTGGATGCCTTGATAACAATCGATTGAGCCTTGCCGGTTGCTTTGTCTTTTGCAGAGACATTCAAAATACCATTGGCATCAATATCAAAAATTACTTCAATTTGCGGAACGCCACGAGGTGATGCAGGCAAATCAGTTAAATCAAATCGGCCTAAAGATTTGTTTGCTGAGGCTTGTTCACGTTCACCTTGTAAAACATGTACAGTCACGGCTGTTTGATTGTCATCCGCGGTTGAAAAGACTTGTTGTGCCTTGGTTGGGATAGTGGTGTTTTTTTCTATGAGCTTGGTCATCACGCCACCTAAGGTTTCAATACCTAAAGATAATGGTGTCACGTCCAATAATAAAATGTCTTTCACATCACCGGATAAAACCGCTGCTTGAATTGCAGCGCCAACTGCGACAGCTTCATCAGGATTCACATCTTTTCTAGGTTCTTTACCAAAGAATTCTTCAACTACTTTTTGAACCAATGGCATACGAGTTTGTCCACCCACCAAAATCACATCATTGATTTGAGATACAGTTTTACCCGCATCTTTCAGAGCTGTTTTTAAAGGAACTAATGTTCTTTGAACCAATCCTTCCACCAAAGACTCTAATTTTGCTCGAGTTAATTTGATGTTCATATGTTTTGGGCCAGAGGCATCTGCGGTAATATAAGGCAGATTCACATCGGTTTGTTGTGCAGAAGATAATTCAATTTTTGCTTTTTCTGCGGCTTCTTTTAAACGCTGTAAGGCAAGAGGATCATTGTGTAAATCAATCCCGGTATCTTTTTTAAACTCAGCGACTAGATATTCAATAAGTGTTAAGTCAAAATCTTCACCACCTAAGAAAGTATCGCCATTAGTTGCCAATACTTCAAATTGGTGTTCGCCATCTACTTCTGCAATTTCAATAATAGAAATATCAAATGTACCTCCACCTAAGTCATAGACAGCAATCACAGAATCACCACGATTTTTATCCATACCATAAGCGAGCGCTGCTGCGGTGGGTTCATTGATAATACGTTTGACTTCAAGACCTGCGATTCGACCTGCATCTTTAGTCGCTTGACGTTGAGAGTCATTGAAATAAGCAGGAACTGTAATCACCGCTTCTTTAACTTCACGACCCAGATAAGATTCTGCAGTTTCTTTCATTTTACGCAATACTTCAGCAGAAACTTGAGGAGGTGCTTTTTTATCGCCTTTAACTTCCACCCAAGCATCACCATTGCTTGCTTTGACAATTTTATAAGGCACCATTTTTATGTCTTTTTGAACAATAGCATCATCAAAACGACGTCCAATGAGACGTTTAATTGCAAATAAAGTATTATCAGGGTTGGTTACCGCCTGACGTTTTGCTGCTTGTCCAACTAAAATTTCACCTTCAGCAGTATAAGCGACAATAGATGGTGTTGTACGAGTACCTTCAGCATTTTCGATCACTCGCACCTTACCATTGCTTTCCATCACCGCCACACATGAGTTGGTGGTTCCTAAATCGATACCAATAATATCTGACATAATTGACTCCAATTTTAATCTGTTAATATATATGGGGGAGTGATTTGATTTTTCAAGTCTCCCTGTGCATTTTTTAAGACTTTGCTTTTGAAACCACCACACGCGCTGGTCTAACCACACGTTCTCCAAGCACATAGCCTTTTTGAAAAACATTCATCACCGTATTGGGTGCAAGCTCTTCGCTTTCCATCATCGCCATGGCTTCATGATGATTAGGATTGAAAGGCTCATTTAATGGTTCAATCGGACGTACATCAAATTTACTCAAAGCATTGATTAAAAGTTTATGTGTCAACTCAATCCCTTCAATCATGCTTTGGTCATTTACAGTAATTGCCGCATTTAGGGCCTGTTCCATACTATCTAATACAGGAATCAATTCTTTGACGAGCTTCTCTACACCATAACGATGTGCATGTTCGACATCCCGTTCAGCACGTCTTCGAATATTATCTGCTTCAGCCAGAGCACGCACGGATTTTTCCCAGCTTTCATGTGCTTTCTGTTCGGCTGCAGTGAGTTTTTCCTCCATTTCCAAATAAGAAGGATGATTTAAAATATTTTGTTCAGGATGCAACTCCTGATTTAATTTTTCAGTTGAAGATTCAGCATCTACCGAAATCCCGTCTTGAGTTTGTTTCTTGGTCATTATTCAACTCCTATAAAACATAAACTATAGATGGGGTGTATTTTTCGAATTTCAAGAGGTAATTAGATATTTTATTGGAGATTATTTGAGCCTATGCTTGATGTCATCCATGACTTCATGGGACTTAATTTTAAAATGTGTTACAAAAAGCTCCTGCAGATAATATATAGTTATCATAACCCTTATTTCTTGAACGCTTTTTCAAGCGTTCATTCTGTGATAGCCATGCACGGTTTCAATCAATACATCTACAGCATCAGGATGCACATCTGGTGTAATTCCATGGCCAAGATTAAATACATGGCCTGGTGCATGTCCAAAAGAATCAAGAACTTTTAATGCTTCTTTTCGAATGACATCATGGGATTGTAATAAAACTTTGGGATGTAAATTACCTTGTAAAGCAACAGTATCATTCACAAGCTTTCTCGCACAACCTAAATCAACAGTCCAATCAACACTAATGGCATCACAACCGATTTTAGCTATCTCTGGCAACCAAAACCCTGTTCCTTTGCCAAAAATGACCACAGGAATATCCGGACAAGTTTTTTTAACATTTTGGGTGATCATTGTTAAATAATTTAAGTTAAAGTGCTGATAAGCATCGGCAGGCATAACACCACCCCATGTATCAAAAAGCATCAAAGCTTGGGCGCCTGATTTGGCTTGCTCTATCAAATAAAGACTCACCACATCACTTAAAATTTTTAATAAGGCATGCATACTTTGTGGCGCTTGATAAAGCATCTTAAACACTTTATCAAATTCTCTTGAACTTTGCCCCTCTATCATATAACAGGCCAAAGTCCAGGGGCTTCCAGAAAAACCAAACAAAGGCACATGTGTAGGAAGTTCTTGACGACACAAAGCAACTGTTTTAAAAACATAGTCAAGACGTTCTAAAACATCTTCTTGTTGAAGATTGCGAATGGATTCTGGACTATCAATAATTCTAGAAAAAACAGGTCCCTTTTTTTCTTCAAAGACCAAATCCAAACCTAAAGCTTTAGGAATGGTAAGAATATCAGAAAAAACAATGGATGCATCCAAATCATAACGTCTTAACGGTTGCAAAGTAACTTCACAAGCAAGCTCTGGCGTTTGACATAATTCCCAAAAATCTTTCACTTGTTGGCGAACCGCTCGATATTCAGGTAAATAACGCCCCGCTTGCCGCATAAGCCATATGGGTGTTCGATCAACGGGTTGACGATTTAACGCACGAATCAGTAATGAATCTTGAAAAGAGTAGTCCAAGGCCGCTCCTGTATGAAAAACAGACTTTATCATACAGGAGCAATTAATTTCATTCAATTGCTAGAAATTAACTAACGGTAAATACAGGTAAAACACTTTGGACATTACCTTGGTAAATACCATTGATAATACTTAAAAGATTAAGTGTTTCTTTTGAATTTCTGTCTGTATCAGCAACATAGAAATAATAACCTCTATAATAAATATAGATATAAGCATCTACCGGTAAAAACTTTGCGTATTTAACATCTAGTAAACCAGAAACCACCTGAGTCCAATTAAAAGGTTGTCCATTGGGATAATATGTCATACCAACCACTTTTTCGTGCTCTTTAGGCACTTCCACACCTTTAGACAAATAATTGTAAATAGCCAAAACGGTACGAGTTTCTGCAAAAAAGTTTCTAGGTTGTCCATTATCTTTGGTTGTAATCCAAAAGTTAGGATCCGTTGGTGTAATATCTAATTTTTTTAATAAAGCACGCTCTTGTGGATTTAATTGATCAAACTTTGTGATAATAAACATCAATCGAAAACTACCATCCGAAGTATCATTAAAAGCTTTTAGGCCATCTAACCATTGTAGTTTTCTTAAAATACGCGTGAACTCAGAAAAATCTTTGTAAACAGGAATTCTTGACGAAGTTGGTCTTGAGGCTAATATTGCATTTGGCATAGGACCTAATCGCTGAATAAATGTTCTCAAAATACGACCAATTCCCCATCCATCTCGCAAAAACATTTTTAAAATTTGAACATCAACAGGCATCAGAAGACGCGTAACAAATTCTTCACCTTGCATTGGTGTATAAGTAATGGTAGGTGCTTCAGAATAAGAAACGTTAGGGGCTATATCTATCGTTGTTGTCAAACTTCCCGGCGACATCGAACGATTAAAATCAGCTGCAACTCCGCCTTGAAATGAAAACTGAGAAACAATGTTATTTAATGATAAAAATTGTGGTGTATCACCATATCGTAAGCGCACAATATTTAAAAGTAATTGCTGAAGCTCACTATTTACAATCGACTTATTATAACTAATTCTATCTGGAGGCATTACTTTTGCACCCAAATGAGTACAGCCAACAACTAAGAAGGCAATTCCTGCGCCCAGTACTTTTATTCCACTCAATAATTTCATATTATTTTTATTATTCAATTTGAAGAGCATATACTATCTATAAGTTTAGGTCGTTGACAAGACCTCTCAAGAAAAAAATTAATATTTAAGGAAAAACATGATAAATATCCAACAATGTGATTTCATAGAGCTAAAAGATTTAGAAGTGCGTTGTCAGATTGGTGTACACACTTTTGAAAAAACCTTTTCACAACGTTTAAAATTAGATATCAAAATCTACTATGATTTTCGTCAAATCAATGATGAAATTAATGACACCATTGATTATAGTGTCATCGTGCATGATTTAAAAAATATTCTAGAAACTCAGACATTTGAGTTATTGGAAACATTCGCTAATTTTATCGCTCAATGGCTAAATAAAAACTTTAAAACCATTGCCACTGATGTGCTTGTCAAAAAATATCATATCGTGCCATCTGTGAATTATGTTAGCGTGAGAGCATTTCGTTGGCGTGAAGAAACTTCATCTTGAAAATAGTCTTGATGAGCATATAGAACACGGTATGTATTAAAGGTTAGTAGAACTGATTGAGTAATCATCAAGATCACGCCTAAAACTGGGGGCATAGCAAAGCCCCAAGCTAAGAATACCCCCGTCGCCAAAAGTAAACTTAAAAAATTATAAATCATACTAAAATATAAATTTTGTTGAATAACTGACATCGTATCATGTGCAATTTGAAAGATATGCGCCATATGCATCAAAGTGTCAGAAACCACCAAAATATCCGCAGACTTTTTGAGATGGGTATTGAAATGATTTTGATTATATTCATTGGTCATAAAAATACTCAAATCACAAATACTTAATGCCTCTTTATCATTAATAGCATCACCCAGCATAGCAATGGTTTGTGTGGGAAACTCTTGCTTTAAATTCTTTAGATATTGCATTTTATCATTCATGCGATTGTTGTAACTCACCAAACTTAAATCGATCTCCAATTGCTTCGCAATCAACATAGCGGTCGTTTGATCAGCTCCTGTACAAATTCGAACATCTTTACCTCGGGCTATCATTTGTTCAACAAATAATTTTGCATCTTTTTTAAGCGGATCACATACATCCATTGAACCCACCTGCATGATTGATGAGGAGGCATGTTCTTGGAAAAACAAATAAAGTCGATGTCCACTATCTTCGGGCTTTTGCAAACCCAAATGCGTCAGTATTTGGGCGTTACCAAACCACCATTGTCCTTGCTCGGTCGTCAACTTTCCACCATAACCTAAATCCTGCGTTTCTCCCGCTAAAACCTTATCAACTTGATAAGTCGCCATCAAATCTAGGATTTTTTTACCCAAGGAGTGTCCCTGCATGCTGCGTTCAATGGTATAAATCACTTCAAAAGCTTGTTGTCGAGAAAATAATGAGTTACATTCAAATTCAGACAACCGCCAATCACCTACGGTCAACGTTCCATGATAATCCAGCACCAAAATATCAACTTTTGCCGCTTTTTGTAAAGCTTCGCTGGTTTGAAAATAAATTTGCTCAGCACTCGATTTATAAGCTCCCATACGCAATGCCATGGGTACAATCAAACCCAGAGTACAAGGACACGCAGATACCAATACGGATAATGCACAAGTTAAGGCAGTGGCCATTGGAAAAAACTGACTCACCACGACAAAACTGGTCAATGAAACCATAAAAATACCCGGGATAAACCACTGTAACCAATCATCCAAACGATTTAAAATAGGGGCTTTTTTTTGCGATTGAACCAAGCTTAAAATTGATTGATCCATAAGCGCAAAACGACAATCATCTAGTATTTTTGAAACCTCAAAAATAGCGCTTCCTAATGTACACTCAGTACCTGCGAAATATATTCTATCTTTCTTTAGATTGAGTGTTTGATAAGAACCCGTTTCCAACATATCTCGAATTTCAAAATCAGAAGAACAAGAAACCAACTTTGCATCAACAGGAATAATATCTCCTTTTTTAATACAAAACCTGTTTTTAATTTTTAAATCTTTTGCATAAATACTCTGGTTTTTTTCATTCAAGTGATACTGTCGATATTGAAACATTTCAACTAAAGAACGAGAGAAACCCATTTTTTTATCTAAATAGGACTGAAAGATAATACCCAAATGGCGAAATCCAAAAATTAAAAATCCAGCCTCCAGCATGTTTGGTATCCAAGGCAAAAAAAGATTGAAAATAGAAGACAAAATAATAATCAGTCCGGTTGAAACAAACAAACTATCCATATTAAAAAAGGGTTTGCTGCGATCGGTCCAACCTAGTTTGGCTTGCAAAAAAGCATGCTTCAAAAAAGAACTGGTCATCCAACTCAATAAACCCACACTAAGCACCATAGCCAAAACATGTAAGCTTGGTGCCAATAGAAAAAGTCCTGTAGATACAGTAATCCAAAATATAGCGGCCAATAACCCCAAAAAAGCACCTAAAAAATGTGAATTCGACGTCGTATTTTTAAGGAATGTCATTTCTTGGCCAATTTCGTCTAAGACCACAATATTCATCAATCGCGTCGCAATATCTTCTTCAGAAGAAGACTCTTCGAGGATATTGACTTTCAACTGTATGGTTTTATGCGCAAGATCATATTGAAAGTAATTTAATAACTCAAATGAGCCAAAAGATTGGTTAAAATGAGTTGAAATATGATTTTCAATGGATTCTATACAATGAATACAACTAACATGAGGCGTTGAAAATTTTAAAATGACTTGCTTCATTAAAGATACCAATAATCAATTAAACATCTACAGGCCTAACCATCCCTGACATATGCTCACGAACTTGGAAACTCACATTCGCTTTTTGTGCCTCTCCTTGATTACCAAAAGGCCCTAACATCACGCGATACCACTGTAGAGAACCGCGGTTAACAGTCGCTATCTTGACATCAAATCCTTTTAATAACAATTTAGCTCTAAATTTTTCAGCCTGTGAATAATACCGAAATGATGCCAATTGTACAACATATTGGCCTTTTTTAGAAAAACTTTGATGAGATTCCGCGCTTATTTCTGTTTTTTTGGATTGAAGGGCAACTTTAATTTTACTTGCCTCATCAGTTGAAAGCTGCGCGACTTCGGCTTTCAATGCTATATTCTCCAAAGGCTGTGCTACCTCGACAGAAGGTTTGATCATTTTCTGCAAATCAGTGCCGACGGGTACTTTCTGATCAGATTGTTTGGCCAAAACGGTATAAAATTCCAATTTGGGTTGATGAGCAACATGGATTTTGGCAGGCGTAGATTCTACATCTTTATGAATTTTAGGCGACCATTGACTTATGAATTTATTTACCCATTGGCCAACATAGTTAATATCAAAAACGGTAGAACTCATATAACCTGTGGCGAATGCAATGACAATCATCAAAAGCTGGCCATTCCCTTGTGATTGATTTCTTTTTTGATGGTGATATGCAGTTTGCCTAGCCATTTTTTACTCTCTTAAATCCTGCTTATTTATGACCAAAATCCCGTTTTTTAACATCAAATCACTTAATGTTAATAACTGAGTTTGAAAGTGAAATCGCATTTTATCTTCACATAATAGTGTAATTACACGCAAATATCCATGGATATTATTTCCTAAATCATTCAATTGCCGAGCGATTTCTTTAACATTGAGCAATTGAAAGGCACTGAGTAATTCATCTAAACAATCAAGGATTTTTTTCTCTTCTGTTCTTAATTCCGTTGGATAAACAGGACATTTTACAAAAGATAAATGCGCTAAAATAGTTTGCAAACGAAGTAAAGCATATTCTATTTTTTGTCTATCAATCAATAAAATGGCATTGGGTAAAAACTCTTGGTCCAAAACACCATGAAAAATCAATTCATAACGTCGGTATGCGTCAACATAAATATTCAAATAACAAGATTTTTCGATACATACACGATGGACCCCCTCTTGTTTCAACAAGGTCTGAGAAAAAACCTCTCCCAATTGAACGATATCCAAATCGAATTCTTTTGCCAAATATAATAGATTATCCAAAGAATAGTCAGCAAATTTTTTCTGTCGCAAACGAATGACCATGTTGGTATTTGGAAAATAATTTTCACAGGCTTTTTGCAAATGTGATTCCAATAAACTTTTCATTTGTCATCAAAATCACATTGAGGTGGCAACTCTCCTGTTTCAGACAATAACAAAGCCCATCGCCGCGTTTCCTGAAAACTTCCTAAAATAATCATTAATAAAACAGTCATTGGAACCGCCAAAAATAATCCTGTTGTTCCCCAAAGAATACCCCAAAAACAAAGTGACAATAATAAAAACAAAGGACTTAAATGCATGGTTTTACCTAAATAATGTGTTTCTAAAAGATTACCCACCAAGACATGAACAACCAATTGTGCGATGAAAAGTATCAGCACAGCCCCCCAATCGAGCCATTGAAAATAAGCGACCAAAGTAATAACCAAGGTCATTAAAATTGAACCAATATTCGGAATAAAGTTCATGAAAAACACCATAACTGCCCAAAAAGCTGCAAACTCTAGCTCCATCCATTTTAGAATCAAATAAATGCTTACGGCCGTCATCAAGCTAAATAAGGTTTTCAAGCCCAAATAAAATTGAATCTGCTGAGGGATGGTTTTTAAAATTCGCATAACTTTTTGGTATTCTCCTTGAGCAGGAAACATTTTTTCAATCTTTTGGGGAAATTGATTTTGCTCGACAAAAAAGAAGACCACAAACAACATCATTAAAAATAATGAACTTAAAAGATTAGAAATTCCCGAATAAAAACCCACGATCCACTGTTGAAAATGAATTTCATTCAATATCTTTTGAAAAATTTGAGTATATCCATGCAAGGCCAAGCCTTGAACAAAAGCTGTCAATTTTTGTTGTAAAGTCAATGAAGAAGTGATCATTTTTTGAGTGTTTTCACCCAAAATTTTCCCCAATGCAAAACAACCGGTAAAAATCAATAAAAATGAAATCATAATAGCCATGCTTTTTGGAATCCATCGACCAATAACAGGCACCTGTTGAAAAATACTGGCAATTGTGGATAATAAATTCCATATTAACAAAGCAAAAATAAATGGAATAAGTATGGATTGACTCAAATCCAAAATCTTCACCAATAAAAACAAGCAAATTAAGATAGCAGCCAAAGATATTGAACGTGATGGCATCATAGGTCCTTAATAAATGAAAACGCAACATCCACTTTTACAATCTTGCACTATTTTATCCGGTATCGGAAGTCAAATCTTGCAAAAATTAAATCATTTGGGCATTTATTCTATCCATGATTTACTATTACATTTACCTTATCGCTATCATGATAAAACAAGACTAACGCCTATTGCCGATTTAACCGACCAAACAACGGCTGTCGTGCAAGGAATCATACGCGAGAGTTACTGGCTCAAAACCAGAAGACCCATTTATCATTGTACGATAGCCGATGATAGTGGGGAAATGGCCTTGCGTTTTTTTAATATGCCTGCTTTCCAACAAAAAAGATTACAGCGTTTCACGCTGATCAAAGTCTATGGTGAGGTCAAATTAAAACCCTATGGTTTTGAAATGGTTCATCCGGAGATCGAGTTTTTAAATCAGACTGATAGCTCTAGTGTACAAGAATATTTTACCCCTTGCTATCCATCCACTCAGGGTATTCACCAAAATCAATGGCGCAAAATAATCACTCAAACATTTAAAACCTATCAGGATAAAATTGACGAACTAGAATGGTTAAATAGCAAAACTTTAGATAAATATCAATTGCCTACACTATCCTTGGCATTGCATACCTTACATTTTCCCCAACCTCATCATCATTGTGATGACCTCATTCAATGCCAACACCCTGCTCGAAAACGTTTAGCACTTGAAGAATTGATAGCCTATTCGCTAAGCTCGATTTTATTAAAAGAAAATAATTTCAAGGCCAAAAGTGAAACTTATCCAGCAACCATGACCTTGGAAAATCAATTAAAAACCATGCTTCCTTTTACTTTAACAACCGCACAAGAAAAAGTTCTTGAAGAGATTAAAAAAGATTTGAGTCGAGCTTATCCCATGTTGCGTTTATTACAAGGTGACGTTGGATCAGGGAAAACCATTGTTTGTGCCTTATCGGCACTTCCTATTTTGGGAAAAGGACATCAAGTCGCCTTAATGGCACCTACTGATCTTTTAAGCGAACAACATTATCAAAATCTCTCAAAATGGTTCACACCACTTGGGTTTCGAGTTATTCGGCTCAATCGCACCACGCCCACTAAAGAAAAAAAACAAAATCTCAAAGATTTAGCAGAGGGCCAAGCATTGATGGCGGTTGGAACGCATGCTCTTTTTCAAGACAAGGTAAAGTTTCAACAGTTGGGACTAGTTATCATCGATGAACAACATCGTTTTGGCGTAGCACAAAGGTTAAAGCTTGCAGAAAAATCAAAAGGTGAACTTCAACCACATCAATTATTTGTGACCGCAACACCGATTCCAAGAACATTGGCAATGACCCAGTTTTCACATTTTGACTTGTCCATATTAGATGAAAGACCACAAGGTCGAAAACCCATTCATACAGCAGTCATGTCACAAGACAAACGTGAAGATATTATTTTACGCTTACAAAAAACCATTGAGCATAAAGGACAAATTTATTGGGTATGTACCCGTATTGAACAAGATGAACAAGCAGAACAACAAGCAACCGAAGAAATATGGACTTATCTCCAACAAACCCTACCCAATGCCAAGGTAGCCATGGTACATGGGAAATTAAAAGGCCCTGAAAAGGAAAAAATTATGATGGATTTCAAACAAGGGTTCTATGATATTCTGGTTGCTACGACGGTCATTGAAGTTGGAGTCGATGTCCCCAATGCACACATCATGATTATCGAAAATGCTGAAAAACTAGGTTTGTCACAATTGCATCAGTTAAGAGGCCGCGTGGGTCGAGGTACATCAGACAGTTTTTGCATCCTGATGTATAATCAACCTTTATCTGCAATTGGGATGCAACGTCTTGAAGCTATTCGACAATCAAATGATGGTTTTTGGTTAGCAGAGCAAGATATGAAACTTCGAGGACATGGCGACCTTTTTGGCACCCAGCAAACTGGATTTAGAGAATTTAAAATTACTCAACTACCTGAACATTTTGAGCTTTTAAAATTAGCCCATGTTATTGCACAGCAACTTCTTCAGAGCCAAGCACCGCAGATTCAAAATCTACTTGATCTCTGGTACTACGATTCACAAAAATTTCTGAATGCTTAAAGTAAAATCATACCTTCCCGTTTTCATGAAATTAATGTTATAATGGGAATCATTGTTATTTTCTGTTTTTTAGATGAGCAATCCAGATAAAAAGAAAATTGTCATAGAAGGCATTACCGCTCAGGGTAAAGTGTTTCGTCCAAGTGATTGGGCTGAACGAATGAGTGGAACTCTTGCGAGTTTTAAAAACCGACGTATTCAATATTCCCCATTATTACAACCCACGGTCAATCAAGAGGGTTATAAATGTGTTGTGCTCGATCCTAAGTTAAAAGATTCCTCCCCTGAGATTTATCAATCCATTTTAGAGTTTGCCAAATCGAATCATTTAAATATTTGCCAGGAACAAGACGAATATTCCACACCTACACCTACATCAAATGAACAATCTGATTAATGATGTAATTCATCGCCGCCGTTGCCGCATCTAAATTAACAGCCAAAATTCCTGCAAAAATATAAGTTAAAGACATAAAGCTTTTTTCTCGATGACTAGGTTCATCAATGTTATAAAGCATCATACTACCACGTGCAAACCAAACGACGCCAGCCAACTTCAAAATAACTTTGATAGAAGAATAAATATTTACAGGCTCATAATTATCATAACTAACCAAAGACCCTTGACCAAAAAAAGTCTCAGAAAAACTAGAAAGCGTTGTTGGCAAATAAACAAACATCGCACCTACAAATAATTTTAAAAAAGCTTTTATTTTATCATCAGGATTGGATTGTTGTCCCATACCCATGGTTTTCAGATCAAAAATACCCGCTATCATCAAACCCACGCCCATCAAATAGACGATTGCCGTTGTCATCTTGATAACATCTTGCAAAGACCGGGCAAGATTTCTTATCATTTGGGTCAAATCAACCATGGTAAAATTTTTTCCTTTTGACTTGCAAACTTTAAAAAAATCCCTATAGTTAGAGACATTCTATTTTATTCATATTTAATTATGGCGATCTCTGAATTTCAATTCAATCTTTTATCATGCGATTTTATTACTCCCCGAGTCAAACACTTTATAGGAACTATAGATTGTGATAAAGAATGGTCTTTTATTCCAGGACAGTTTATTACTTTATCATTTAAACATGAAGATAAGGTTTTAAGAAGAAGTTATAGTATCGCCAATTCACCCAATCCTCAAAATATCATCGAATTTGCTGCGAGCTTTGTTGATGGAGGGCCTGGAAGTCAATTTCTTTTTCAATTAACGCCCGGCGATGGTTTTCCAATAAGCGGGCCATATGGACGATTAACACTCAAAGAGGAACCTGTTCAACGGATTTTTTTAGTTGGAACAGGGACAGGTATTACGCCTTATCGCTCGATGTTGGCATCCATCGCACAATCTTTGCAAACCACTCCAAATAGACAGTTTGAAATTATTGAAGGCGTCAGTCATATTCAAGAACTTCTTTTTGAAGCAGATTTTAAAGCCTTCTGTAAGCAACATCCACAAGTTCAATTTCATGCTGCCATCAGCCGAGAAGCTTCGAATCAAAAACACCATGTTCTCGGCCGCGTGCAAACCGTTTTGCAACAAAAAAGTCTCCATCCAGAACATGACATGGTTTACTTATGTGGCAATCCACAGATGATTGATGACACTACAAAACTTTTAGAAGAAATCGGCTTCCCCATTCAAAAAATCATTAGAGAAAAATACATTTCTCGTTAAATCAATAGGAGATCCTCATGCAATTATTCAAAGACATGTCTGAAACCATGGAGTTGCTAACCGCGCTCCAAAAAGGCATCTTGGCTGCAGACGAAAGCCATAACACAATAGCCAAACGCTTTGCAGCCATTAACATTGAAAATACAGAAGAAAATCGTCGCCAATATCGCGAATTATTATTTTCAACACCTCATTTAGAAGATCACATCAGTGGTGTCATTTTATTTGAAGAAACTTTTCATCAAAAAACACAAAACGGTCAAGCATTTCCAGAAATGTTGCTTGAAAAAGGTATTGTACCAGGCATTAAGGTCGACAAAGGTTTGATTGATTTGGCCGGTGCTGTCGATGAAAAAATCACCATTGGTTTGGATGATCTAGAAGAGCGTTTAATCCACTTCAAAAAATTAGGTGCACGTTTTGCCAAATGGCGCAACGTATTTAGCATTACGGATGCAACACCAAGTCCTGTTGCTGTTCGTGCGGGTGTTGAAACATTAGCGCGATATGCAGCAATTTGCCAAAAAGTCGGCATCGTTCCAATTGTTGAGCCTGAAATTTTAATTGATGGTGACCATTCGATTATGCAATGTGCCGGTGTTTCTTCTCATGTGTTACATAGTCTTTTCAATGCATTATTTGAACATCATGTCCATTTGGAATTGATGATATTAAAAACCAACATGATAACTTCAGGTAAATCTCATCATCCTTTCAGTACACCTGAAGAGGTTGCCGAATACAGCCTAATGGTCTTTATGAACCATGTGCCTGCAGCAGTTGGCTCAATTAATTTCTTATCAGGCGGTCAAACACCCACCCAATCAACTGAAAACTTAAATGCCATTAATGAATATGGCCCACATCCATGGAATATCAGTTTTTCATATGGTCGAGCTTTACAAGATGATTGCTTAAAAACATGGGCAGGCAAAGAAGCTAATAAAAAATCAGCTCAAAATGCTTTATATCAAGCTTGTCTTCAAAACGGTTTGGCTTGCACCGGTGAACTTCATGAAGAAGCGCATGAAGAACATGAACATATTCACTAAATTTAAAATACACAACTCACCTTTACGAGGTGAGTTGTCATCTCTTTATGTTCTAGAACGACCTTTCCACAACTTAGAAATATACAAATCGCGTATATTATCATCAAAGTCACCCCGAGAACTAAAAAACTTTTGATTATATTCACTCTTTTGATTTTCAGATAAAGCATGATGCTTGGAAATCTCTTTACCAACATTGCTCATCTTCAAACAATAAACGTCCAAAATTCGGCACAAATGACATATCCACTCGCACCATCTTGCAATAAAACTCAATTGAGTGGATGGATATAAATCATCATTAATTTTCTCCTCTAGTGCCCCACGATTCTCTGAGTTTTGAAAGATACCTTGTTGTTCAATAGGTTGCTGTTCATCAGGAACAGTATGCTGTAACTCTATAGAATCGAAGATACCTTGTTGCAGAGCAAGATCTTCATCATTTAAATCAATAGGCAAAACTTCCTCTGGATTTTCTTCTAAAGTTTTTAAAAACTGACCTACCGTTTGATTTGCTAAACTAGGCAACTTGGGTTTAACTAACTCTTGGCCATGAGTATGTAATATGTAAACCTTATTCACCAACAAATATGTAAAATCAATCAAATCTGAAATACGCACATCCTTTTCAAGTTTAAAATCATTTGCAATATTTTTTGGCCAAAAAAATTTTTCTCGAAAAATCCTAATTGAATTACCTGATTCTAATTCAGCTTTTTGATTATCAGGTGTTAGACAAAAAATCATCCGACAAGCATCTGGAATAGATTCCTTATCCATGTTAGGAAAAAACCAATGTTCCTCTAATTTTTTCAACAGTGCCGATTGTGTAGTCGTTAATTCTATATCTTGAGTCAAGGCATTCAAAGAATAATCTATGCAATCAGAAGATTCTGATATTTCATTTTGGGGCTTTAAAGCTTCCTTGAGTTCTTGTTCTAGATTTTCTTGCGGTCTTTGATAATATTCTTCTTCAGTATTATTTGGAACATAATTGATTTCTTCAAATTGAGCTCCATACAACTTTTGAGGTACATTTTTTCCAGCTAGGCGTTTGTCGCAGTTCTCTAAAATAGAAAAGTGATTTACAAGGTTTGTCTTTCGAATTTCATAATACTTTTTGTCCAATTGTGCCCACATTAGTTGCTGTTGTGTAGTAGGAATGATGGCCTGAATCATTTCATTTTCATTGATTTGGAAGGCTTGATATTTTGCTTCTTCCTCAAGACCTTTTTCATAAAACTTGGGTGTTTGTCCCTCAGTGACATCAATCACTACCCAAGAAACGGGGTGATCATCCTGTAATCTTAAATAGGGGCCTTTGAGCGTCATCTTACACCTAAAATTAAATTCAATTTATATACATTATATACCAAATATGCACATCCATCTAATTATTTTAATAACATAGTCGATTTATCCTGAATTTTTGTCTACAATAATAAATAATTTCATAACAAATCAC
Source organism: uncultured Legionellaceae bacterium (assembly GCA_964572685.1). Classification (GTDB taxonomy): domain Bacteria; phylum Pseudomonadota; class Gammaproteobacteria; order Legionellales; family Legionellaceae; genus UBA2653. The sequence goes on along the minus strand of CAZNFJ010000010.1, from coordinate 10,249 downwards.
TTCATTTTCACAGAAGTTCGATGAAAATGAATAAATTTAACCCTATCAGATGAGAGTTATTTTATGGATATTCGTAAAATTCGAAAATTAATTGAATTATTAAAAGAAACTGGCATTTCAGAAATTGAAATCAAAGAAGGTGAGGAGTCATTACGCTTAAGCTGTTTTCATCAAGGACCATCTACACCTATTCAAACAATGGCAGCATCCCCAATACAACATATTCATGTCGATAAACCAAATCATCCATCTTTAGATGTACCAAGCATGCCACAAGGACATCAAGTCTGTGCACCCATGGTTGGAACGCTATATTTAGCTGCATCTCCCGATGCACCACCATTTGTTCAAGTAGGCAAGTCCGTTCAAATGGGTGATACCTTATGCATCATTGAAGCCATGAAAATGTTCAATGAAATCGAATCAGACAAATCCGGTATCATTAAAGCTATTCTGGTTGAAAACGGTTCTCCTGTAGAATTTGGACAACCCCTTTTTGTGATTGAATAATTGGAATCCAAGCATGTTAAGCAAAATTTTAATTGCAAACCGCGGTGAAATTGCATTACGGATCTTACGGGCCTGCAAAGAACTAGATATTAAAACCGTTGCCGTTTACTCAGAAGCAGATAAAGACTTATTGCATGTGCGTCTAGCTGATGAAACTGTTTGTATTGGGCCTGCCCCATCCAATAAAAGTTATTTGAATATTCCTGCCATCATTTCAGCTGCCGAAATCACCGATGCCGTTGCTATTCATCCTGGTTATGGATTTTTATCCGAAAATGCCGATTTTGCCGATATTGTTGAGCAAAGTGGTTTTCAATTCATCGGACCTCGAGCAGATACCATTCGCTTGATGGGAGACAAGGTTTCTGCGATCGCTGCGATGAAAAAAGCGGGCGTCCCTTGTGTACCCGGTTCCGATGGTCCTTTGGGCGATGATGATACCAAAAACTTAAGCCTTGCTCAGAAAATTGGTTACCCTGTGATCATTAAAGCTGCTGGTGGTGGTGGTGGTCGTGGTATGCGTGTGGTGCATTCTGAATCGAATTTACTAAACGCCATTGCCTTAACCAAAAGTGAAGCCAAAGCAGCATTCAATAATGACATGGTTTACATGGAAAAATTCCTTGAAAATCCACGACATATTGAATTTCAAGTTTTAGGAGATGGGCAAGGTGATGCCATACATCTCGGTGAAAGAGATTGTTCATTACAGCGTCGTCATCAAAAAGTACTCGAAGAAGCCCCAGCCAAAGGCATTACTGATGAGATGCGACGAGAAATGGGCGCGTGCGTTGTTCAAGCTTGTAAAAATCTCAAATATCGCGGCGCAGGTACTTTTGAGTTTCTTTACCAAGATGGCTGTTTTTACTTTATAGAAATGAATACCCGTATTCAAGTAGAACATCCTGTGACAGAACTTATCACTGGAATTGATTTGGTTAAAGAGCAAATCAAAATTGCAAGTGGCTGTCCTTTATCTTTCCAACAAGAAGAAATTTGCTTTAAAGGTCATGCGATTGAATGCCGTATCAATGCCGAAGATCCCAAAACATTTATGCCAAGTCCTGGTAAAATCAACTGGCTGCATACCCCAGGAGGCCCGGGAATACGTTTTGACTCTCATATTTATGCCAGTTATAAGGTTCCACCCAACTATGATTCAATGATTGCAAAATTGATTAGCTATGGTGATACCCGAGAAACTGCCATTGCACGCATGCGACAAGCTTTAGATGAATTGGTCATTGAAGGCATTAAAACCAACATTGAACTGCATCAAAAAATCATACGAAACGCAGTGGTTCGCGAAGGTGGTTTCAATATTCATTATTTAGAAAAGATGTTAAAGGAAGAAAATTAATGTGGCAAGTTGTCATTTACACCACCGATGAAAAGGTTCAGGCCATTGAAGAGATACTCAGCGCTCTACCTATCCTCTCCTTATCAATGCTCAATGCAGGAGAGGACATCCTCATCGAACAAATACTCCACGAGCAACCTGTTTGGTCTTTTGTCAAAATAGAAGCCCTGGTTGAAACTCAAGACGATGCAATCAATATCAATGAAAAGCTTCTTCACTTTGATCCCACGCTTCACATCGAACAGGAAGAAATTCAAGAAAAAAACTGGCTCATTTATGGTTTAAAAGATTTTAAACCCATGCAATTTGCCAATCGATTATGGGTTTATCCCCATTGGTTGGTGCCAAGTGAGCCGAGTCCTCAAAGTATCATTTTAGATCCGGGTTTTGCTTTTGGCACCGGACAACATGAAACTACAAAAATGTGTTTAGAATGGTTAGCCTCGCATGACATTCAAAATCAAACGCTGATTGACTATGGCTGTGGTTCTGGGATTTTAGCACTTGCTGCGATTAAATTAGGCGTCAGCGAGGCCTATGGCATTGATATCGATATCCAGGCTTGTGAAGCAAGCATTCAAAATGCCAAGTTAAATGATGTGTCTTTAGAGCAGTTTCATGTGACCTGCAATCCCGATGATTTACCTGAAAAAACCAATATTATCATCGCCAATATTGTCATGAATCCATTATTGGAATTTAGAGATACTTTTGTGAAATTACTGAAAAAAGACGGTCGCCTGGTACTTTCTGGTCTGTTGGTAACGCAACTTGAACAAGTAAAATCTCATTACGCCAAATATTTTAAACTCATGGACGAATATCATGACAAAGACTGGGGCTGCTTAAGTTTTGAATTATTATAAAAAACTCCCGCATTGAAAGCGGGAGTCATTTCATTATCCCAATAGACCTAAAGATTTAACCATATCACGTTCTTCACGAAGTTCATTCAAAGTTTTCTCAAACATTTTTTGACTATATTCATTAAATGTTAAACCTTCAACCACTTCTACTTCACCCGATTCCATTCCAAGACTACGAATAAAACCATGCTGACGACGGCAAGGAAAAGAAAACATCAATCCTTCATCCACTCCATATTGCCCCTGAGAAGACAAGGCTACAGAGAAAGTATCTCCTGCAGGTGTATCATTGATGAGAGAATAGATACCATGAACCACCGCATTAGCAGCAGAAGCCGCGGAAGAGGCACCACGTGCTTTAATGATAGCCGCGCCACGTTGTTGAACGGCTGGAACAAAAATTTCTTTAAACCAGGATTCATCACGAATGACTTCAATGGCAGGAATTCCATCAATTTTAGCATTGTAAAAATCAGGAAACTGCGTTGAAGAATGATTTCCCCAAATGGTCATCTGAGTAATTTCTTGAATATCCACATCCGCTTTGATCGCTAATTGCGCACGAGCTCTTAACTCATCTAAAGAAGTCATCGCAAAAAAACGATTTGCAGGAACATCTGGGGCATGATGCTTGGTGATGAGACAATTAGTATTACAAGGATTTCCAACAACAAAAACGCGAACATCGCGTGCTGCATACTGGTTAATCGCACGACCTTGTTCGATAAAAATATTCCCATTAATTTGTAATAAGTCAGAACGCTCCATGCCTTGTTTTCGTGGCACTGATCCGACTAAAATCGCCCAATTCACACCATCCATCGCCACTTTTAAATCTGACGTCATGGTAATACTTTTTAGACGAGGAAATGCGCAATCTTGCAATTCCATCACTACCCCTTCTAAAGCAGGTAGCGATTGTTCAAGCTCTAATAAATTTAAATCAATATCAACATCAGAACCAAACATCTGACCAGAAGCAATTCTAAACAATAAAGCATAGCCAATTTGTCCTGCTGCACCAGTTACCGCAACTTTTACACGTCTATTCATTATATCCTCACTTGATTTTTTATCTTTTTGCTCTAAAGAAAAATAATAAGACTATTTCTTGATAAGAAAAATCAGTATAATCAAAAATTCTTAATATCATAACATTGATTTTTCACAAGCTGTACTAAAAAAAATGACTAAAAAAACTGGATTGTATATTCATATTCCCTGGTGTGTAAAAAAATGTCCTTATTGCGACTTCAATTCTCACAAAAGCCCAAGTGAACTGCCTGAAATCAACTATATTCAGCAACTCATTAAAGATTTTGAACATGATGTCTCCTTATACCCAAAAGATAAAATTCATACCATATTCATTGGCGGTGGGACACCCAGTTTGTTTTCTGCAAAATCCTATGCCCTCTTATTTGAAAATCTTCAAAAAATCATACCCTGGGATAAAAACATTGAAATAACCTTAGAAGCCAATCCAGGCACCGTGGATAATTATCGTTTTACTGAGTATCGACAAGTCGGTATCAACCGGTTATCGATTGGCGTTCAATCTTTTCAAGATCGATTTTTAAAAGCATGTGGTCGTATTCATGATGCAAAAAAAGCACACGAAGCCATTGAAAAAGCTTATTTAGCAGGATTTGAAAACCTAAACATCGATTTAATGTACGGACTTCCTCACCAAAATACCGAAGATGCCCTCTTTGATTTGCAAACAGCTATCAATGCAGCACCCAAGCATATTTCCTGGTATGAACTCACGATTGAGCCCAATACATTGTTCTACAAAAAGCCTCCCTCCCAGCCGAAAGAAGATATCTTTATTGAGATAGAGGTACAAGGTAGATCACTTTTGCAAGAAAAAGGTTGGTTGCGTTATGAAGTTTCTGCTTACTGTCAAGATAATGCATATTGTCAACATAATCTTAATTACTGGCAATATGGAGATTACTATGGCATTGGTGCTGGCGCACACAGCAAACTTACTTCACCATCTGGCATAATTTCGCGACTTGCAAAACATCGTATGCCCAAAAGTTATCTAGAAACCCAAAATTTTATCTCTGAAATCAAAATTATTGATAGCCCTCAAGATATCATGTTTGAATATATGCTCAATACATGTCGCTTGGTTCAACCACACGCTTTTCAACATTTTGAAGAACAAACCGGACTTCCATTTAATTCTATTGAAGTTTATTTGCAAAAAGCAGCTCAACAAGGACTCATTTATCTGCAAAAAGATTTTTGGGCAATTTCTGCAAAAGGATTACATTTTAATAATGAAATTATTCAATTATTCTTGTAGGATATCTTGATAAACTTTGGAGAACTAAGATGCATTTTTCAATCTTATCTGTGAGCATGATGTTTTTGGCTTATCTTTTTGGCTCACTTTGTAGTGCTATTATTATATGTAAAGCGTTTGGTTTAACCGATCCGAGAAGTCAAGGTTCGAATAATCCTGGAGCAACCAATGTTTTGCGTTTACATGGTAAAAAATTTGCTGGAATGGTGCTCATTGGCGACATGCTCAAAGGAACCATTCCTGTGATGATTGGACGATTTCTTCATTTAGAAACATTCGATTTAGGCTGCATGGCTCTTTTTTGTGTATTAGGCCATATGTACCCAGTATTTTTTCATTTTAAAGGTGGAAAAGGTGTCGCAACCGCATTAGGGACTTATTTTGGACTGAATATCTTTTTAGGTTTACTTTGTCTAGGGCTTTGGATTTTTGCAGCCTGGATGAAAAAATACTCCTCACTTGCTTCTTTAATCACAGCGTTTTTTGCGCCTTTATACGCGGTCATGATCATGAAAACAGGTGCTATCTTTTATCCACTGTTTATCATGTCTTTTATCATTATTGCCAAACATCATGAAAATATTCAAAGATTATGGCGAGGCGAGGAAAGTCAAATTCAAAAATAAAAAAAACTACATCAATGGCCAGCGCGCCTTTACATCAATAGCAATATGGGCATCCACTTTTTCTTGTTTCAAATACTGCATCCCTGTGTAAGCTATCATGGCGCCATTATCAGTACAAAAAGACAGGGAGGGATAAAAAACCTCACAATTTAAATCCAAAACCTGCTCACGTAACCGTTGATTAGCCGCAACACCACCAGCCAAAACCAATTGAGAGGCTCCAGTCAAGGCTAAGGCTCGCTTAGTTTTCTCAACCAAGGTATCAACCACCGCCGTTTGAAAGGCATAAGCAATGGCAGCTTGGGCTTGGCTATCTTTTGCTGATTTTTGCCAAGCATATAAAGCATGTGTTTTTAAACCACTAAAACTAAAATCAAACCCGGGTCTATCTAATAAAGGACGCGGAAATGCTTTTAGATCTGATTCTTGGAAAGCTTTTAAAGAAGCCATTTCTGATAAAGCTCGTCCCCCAGGATAGGGCAGCCCCATGATTTTTGCAGTTTTATCAAATGCTTCGCCTGCTGCATCATCAATAGTTTCACCTAATAATTGATATTCTCCTAACGCTTTGGCATGAATTAACTGAGTATGCCCCCCCGAGACCAATAAAGCTAAAAAAGGAAATTGAATTTGTGTATATTCCATTTGAGAAACCAATAAATGAGCTTCTAAATGATGAACAGCAATGGCTGGCTTTTGCAACGAAAATGCCAAACTTTTAGCAAAACACGCCCCTACCAATAAAGCCCCCATCAATCCTGGACCAGCGGTATAGGCAATGGCATCAATGTCGCAAAAATTCAAATTTGCAGTTTGAAACACCTCTTGCAATAAAGGCAAAATCTGTCGAACATGATCACGAGAAGCTAATTCTGGCACCACCCCGCCAAAAGGCTGATGAGCAAGGATTTGACTAAATAAGGCATGTGCAAGCAATCCCTTTTCTTCACAATAAATAGCTAAACCTGTTTCATCACATGAAGATTCAATACCCAAAATTCGCATGATTTTCAATCATTCCAAAAAACAAAAAAACATAATATACCAAAATTAGGAAATAAAACAAAAAAGATGTCACAAAAAAATTTAAAACTTTGAGATACGGTTGATTGTATTTCTCAAAAAGAGCCCCGCCCAATGCATTAAATCTTTATTTTTTTGAATATAACAATAAGGTAAATAATTCATACTATGAAAATAAGCCGTGATAAGCATCAACGGTTCTGTATGCTTATCAGGAAAAGGATAGATACTCAGAAAAGCATCCACAGCATCATTATCAAACATCATTAATCCCGAAAAATCAACAGCAGGATGACCAATGTGAACATCACCAAAATCAATAATGCCCCACAATTGCCGCCCATCAAAAATGACGTTACGTTCAAAAATATCGCCATGAACCCATACTGACAAATGAGCAAGTGGCTTCATGTCACGAATCTTCTCATCAACTTCTTGTATCATTTTCATATCAATACCCGAATCCATAAAATACAAGGCATGTTTCTTAATATCTAAGCGATGATTAAATCGTTTTACAACATTGATTTTAAAATCATTATATTCCAATCCCAATTCGTCATTTAAAGGGACCCGATGCAATTCCAATAACCATGATGCTAGGTCTTTCGCAATTTGTATGTCTTGAATTAAACCTTCAAATGCTTTCCAAATTGGCATCCCTTTTATCGTAAGCGGTTTATTAGGCACACCTAAAAATCCAATATTTTTTCCGAGATAATCTTTTCAGTTTTATAACTGGAGAATAATAATGGGATTATCAGCAAAAAAACGCACTTATTATGAAGAACATTTAGAAGCCTGGCGTAACAGCGGTTTAAGTCAAGTCAAATATTGTGAACAGGCCAATATTTGTTATGGTTCTTTTAAAACCTGGCGAGGAAAATTAAAACGAAGTGAGGCAATAGAAACGACATTTATCGTTATGTTTGTTAGGTATGAGGCAGCCAAGTGAGGAAAATGATAGATACAATAACAGCAGTGGTGTTGTTTGGGCAAAATTATTACGGGTTTTTCAAAATCATCCTATTTATGCAACAACGCCGCAACAATGCCCGACAAAACCGATATTATTGGCAAGTTTCCAATCTAAATATTTTCAAAGTGGCCCCTTGTGACACGGACCGTAAGATTGGGCCCTTAAGAGGACATTATCACTTTGGCGCGACACAGCTGAAACCTCCGAATTGCAAAAAAAATACAACATGATATAATAATTATCATTAATGCAGACGGAGAATCTAAAATGTTTAGCAATATCTATCAAAGTCTTAAATCAGGCTTTAATCAAAGCTGGTTTAAATTCTTATTTCTAAAGACAGCGCTTGCAAAACTATTGGAGAAAGACCAAGAACCCAGTTCTTGGGATTTTTTCAAAATCTATCTTTCCTCATGGTGGTGGAATCGTTTATGGTTTAGGTCCTGTATTCAAGATACAAAGAATTTTGATCAGTTTGATAATATTATTCGGTCTCTACAAGCTTTAAAAAAAGCTGCTATTTTGACTGAGACCAATTGTAATTTAGTCGCCGCTCACACCAATACTTACGACTTGGCTTTAGCGTTTTCTCGTTTACAGCAAGCCAGGCTTTTAACGCAAGATAATGTTGCCCTGGTCCTCACCCACGCCAATACTGCCGGCTTGGCTTTAGCGTTTTCTCGTTTACAGCAAGACGGAATTTTAACGAAAGATAATGTTGCCCTGGTCCTCGCCCACGCCAATACTGCCGACTTGGCTTTAGCGTTTTCTCGTTTACAGCAAGACGGAATTTTAACGAAAGATAATGTTGCCCTGGTCCTCGCCCACGCCAATACTGCCGACTTGGCTTTAGCGCTTTATTGTTTACAGGCAGACGGAATTTTAACGAAAGATAATTTTGCCCTGGTCGCCGCCCACGCCAATACTGCCGGCTTGGTTTCTGCGCTTTATCATTTACAGAAAGCCAGGCTTTTAACGCAAGATAATTTTGCCCTGGTCTTCGCCCACGCTAATCCTGGCGACTTAGCTTATGCGCTTTCTGATTTACATCGAGCCAGGCTTTTAACGCAAGATAATTTTGCCCTGGTCCTCGCCCACGCTAATCCTAGCGACTTAGCTTCTGCGCTTTCTGATTTACATCGAGCCAGGCTTTTAACGCGAGATAATTTTGAAGCTTTGCTTGCCCCCAATCATGGCTCCCTCGTTTCAAACACAGCATATCAATTGATATGGTCGAGAATCCCAAATCATCTACTCACCCAAGTCAATTTCCAAAGACTTTTAACTGCAGCTGAGCATGCTAATCCCATGGAAGCGCTTCAAAGAGAGCTCAATTTAATTCTAGCCCTAGATATTCTGGCAGGTCATAACCTCCTAGGTGTTCCAGAACATGCTGCTGCTTTTAATCAAGCACAAAGTACGCATACTGCATCTGTACATCGCTCGGTATCTGCTTCTGCAGTGAAACTGATGAAAACTTATGGTGATGGTTTAAATTTAGAGCTCAAGATTAAAGAAATGAGGGCTTATGTGAATGGTTTAGCTGATTCCCCAATAAATCAAGCAGCCAAACGCTGCATTGTGCGTATTACCGCAGCAGATTATACCTTTACCGATACCTCAGGGGTCTCAATCCGTCAATTACTCGCCCTTGCTTATACCGCCATTCATGATGCTAGCAAGTGCTCTGCAACGCTTGACGATGCCAAGGCCTTATTTATCGAAGCTCTGTATGATATTCAACGGGGTTACAACCTTAATGCCGTAGGTCAAGACGAAGGTGGAGAGGATGAACCTATTTGTACAGGTGGAACTTTTAACAAACTCATGGAAAAGCTCAAGGGGATTCATGCTGATGTCGATGTTTATTATATCACCCATGAGGGTGCATCATCGAAGTTTCCAAGACTGGCTGCAGCACATGCAATAACTTATCTGCAATCTCTTGCAACACCCGCAACGGCTGAGGGCTATTTAAAGATAAAAGACTTGCTTGAGCGCCTCAAAACAGATGAAAGCCTTGCGCCAATGTGGGAGCTTATCAAAGCAGGGGTGCAAGCAGAATTATGGGATGAGTTTAAGGAAGCTTATGGCAACAACCCCAGTAATGTAAAATTTTTGAATTTAATAGATTACGGTCATCAAGTTAATATTCCTAATTTATCTGAAATCGAGACAATGTTACTTGCATCACCTGGGTATCAAGCTTACCTCGAAGAACAAATGCGTTTAAATCTTGGAGAACAACGACTACTTTTGAGTCTTGAAAAACATAACTTTTGGGCGAATCGTCACTCAAGCCAAAAAGCACAAGAAAACTTTGATAAACAATATGGATTGGTGCTCAAGCTGTAAATCAATTGAGGCTAGTGGGCTCCACTTGTGGCGTTGTTGCGATATGGGAAAATCATCGGGCCTAGCATGAAAGCCAGGGAAATTCCGCAACAAAAAACGGAAGGCGGGATAGGTGTGCGCGTATTAAATCGGATGACATCACTTGGAATGCCAGAATCGAGGGTGTTCACTGAACTGTGTCACCATATCACAACCCAATCTTTAATCGACCTT
>CAZNFJ010000009.1:0-50107 GCA_964572685.1 uncultured Legionellaceae bacterium | reverse complement strand
TGAAGCTTTTTTAACAAAAAACTGACTAAATTGCTAGTTTCGAAAGAGGTCTAATAGTGGTTGCATCAACAAAATAAATCCCTGTCTGGGTTTTGCTTTGAGCTTGAATGAATGCACACATCGGGATTAAAATAGATGGCATTAATTCTACAAATCGATTGTAACTGAGGAGTTTGGGGAATTCTTTATTTAGATGCTGTTTTAAATATTGAGTGTAGAAGCTTTTGAAATCTCTAAAGCGCATTTGATGAAAATAAATCATGATTGTCATGATTTCACTTAAACTCATTGAACCAGATTTTTTAGATTTCTTTTGCTCCGATTCAAGTAGTTTTTTTTCAAATGTGGGTAAGAAATCTTTTAAAAAGTCATCGACAACGCAATATAACTCCAGTAAATTATCCATAACGGTCCTTTTGTAATCATAATTTGACTAAAACTGCGAATTTCAGCCAAATTAGATCACAAAAAGGACCTTTATTTCAATAGGTTATACTTTTTTTGAATATCGAACTCACGTTAAATAGCGTCTAGGGAAAAAAGCCAAACAACTGTTGTGTTATCTACGCTAGTTAGCTAGAATAACTGACTTAAATTTCTCATATATAAGCCATATGATCATCGGTAAATTCCTGGGTAGTATCCTCTTAATTATTGGCACATCCATCGGTGGAGGTATGCTTGCATTACCTGTTGCAACAGCATCTGGTGGCTTTTTTTATGCCGTGATTGCATTTATTTTTTGCTGGTTTGTGATGACCTCAGGTGCCTTTTTAATCCTTGAAGTTTTACAACCGATGCCACCTGGCAGCAATATGATTTCTCTTGCACGTCATTACCTAGGAAAACCTGGTGAAATGATCGTATGGCTTTTTTATTTAGCACTGCTTTATAGTTTGGTTGGTGCTTATATATCTGGTGGAACAGATGTCTTAAATCATGCCCTTTTACAGTTCCACATTCATTTACCCTTGGGCATAGTATCTGCCATTTATACCTTTAGTTTTTCACTCATCATCTATCATGGGATTCGCTGGGTTGATTACTTTAATCGTTTTTTAATGTTTGGGAAATTAGGTGCTTATGCTATCTTGGTTATGATTATTATGCCCTTTATTCATTTAAACTATTTAAAATCCGGTTCTCTAAAGGCCTTAATGCCTCATCTGTCGATATTAATAACGTCCTTTGGTTTTGCTTCAATCGTTCCCAGCTTACGTGACTACTGGCAAAACGATATACCCAGCTTGAAAAAAATCATTTTCTGGGGTTCTTTGACGCCTTTATTGTGCTACCTGATTTGGAATCTTGTCATCATGGGCGCAGCTGGCCAAGAACAATTGAATAGTTTGATTAGTAGTGCTCAACCCACCAGCGGTGTGAGTCAGTTTCTGCTACAAACTACGCACAGTCATTTAATATTTCGTCTATTTGATTTTTTTAGTTGCATTTGCATGTTAACCGCTTTCATTAGTGTATCCTTAGGACTGAATGATTTCTTGGCTGATGGTTTTAAAATGAAAAAAACAGGGATGCAAGGAAAAACCGTACTGATGATGACATTTTTTCCTCCTTTGGCCATGGTTATTATCAATCCAGGTTTATACCTAAGCGCTCTTAATTATGCCGGTTTTTTTTGTATCATATTATTATTATTTATTCCCGTCCTCATGAGTTGGCAAAGCCGAAAGAAAAACAAAGAATTTTCTGAACTTTTACCGGGGAAAAAATGGATGTTATTCTTTCTCATCATATCCTCTTTTTTTTGTATGTTAATACCTTATGCGTGAACCATTCATACGCCCTTTTCTAAAATGGCCGGGAAATAAATTTAGATGTATTCAACAGATTATTGAAAACCTTCCCAACGCCAAGCGATTAATTGAGCCCTTTACAGGCTCAGGTGCAGTATTTTTAAATACTCCTTACGATGAATACTTATTGGCTGAAAAAAATTTACATTTAGTCAATTTATATAAACATCTACAACAAGAGGGTGAAACATTTATCGAATACTGCCAGCAATGGTTTAATCCAAGGAATAATGATAAAGAACGATATTATCAACTTCGAGAACGATTTAATCATTGTAAGAATTCACGATTAAAATCCGCTTTATTTATTTATCTCAATCGGCATGGCTTTAATGGACTTTGTCGCTATAATCAGAAAGGCCAATACAATGTTCCATTTGGCACTTATAATAAACCCTATTTTCCTAAAAAAGAAATGCATGCTTTTTTTGAAAAAACAACTCAAGCGCAATTCATCTATCAAGATTTTCAAGAAACCTTTATGCAGGCTAGGCCTGGCGATGTCATCTATTGTGACCCCCCTTATTATCCTTTAAGTAAAACGGCATATTTTACGGCTTATAACCATCATGGTTTTAAAGATATCGAACAAATTAGACTTGCCGAACTAGCTATTGAAGCCAGTATAAAGGGCTGTCATGTGCTTATTTCAAATCATGATACCCCATTTACCCGGCTACATTACGAAAAAGCCAATCATATCATCAGTTACAAAGTGACTCGCTCCATTTCCTGTATTGGCACCAAAAGACAATCGGTTACCGAAATTCTTGCCTATTTTAAAGCGCAATAACATTTAAACTTGCATAAAGACACTAAATTCAATTAAGTTATAGATTATCTCTTTTATACTGCAAAAATGATGTCTAAAAAAAAACACGTGATCATTTACATCGCAAGTTTAACCATACTCATGGACATGATGGATGCTACCATCCTCAATTCAGCTTTACCCACTTTATCGGTTATTTTTCAACAACCCATTCTGGAAATTAAAAATACACTCATTTTCTATATGGCAAGTCTGTCAATTTTTTTACCCATCTCAGGCTGGTTAAAAGAAAAATTTGGATTAAAAAAAACATTATTTACAGCAATTCTCATTTTTATATTAGCCTCGATTGGATGTGGATTATCACCAAACTTATCAGTTTTAAATTTTTTTCGATTTCTTCAGGGGATGGGAGCTGCCGCATCTTTACCATTAGCACGTTTATTAATTCTCATGACGTATTCCCGAGAGGAATATTTCCATAAAATGAATCTTGTCATTTTATACACAACACTAGGCACAATGTTGGGTCCTTTTATTGGAGGGATTATCGTTCAATTTTATTCATGGGAGTGGATATTTTGGATAAATATTCCTCTGGGACTTTTAAACATGTATTTGTTATTTAAGATTCCAGAATATAAAAATGATGTCTCACGAACCATCCCATCATTTGATTTTACTGGATTTGCCATGCTATCTGCAGGCATTGTTTTATTTCTGATTTCAATCACTGCATTTAGCGAACCGAAATCAAATCTTATAATAAATAGCTTAATTCTTTTTAGTTCATTGATATTGGCCTGGTTATACTACAATCACTGCAAAAAATTCAAAGAGAGTTTTATCAACCTAGAAATATTCACTTACGCAACCTTCAAAATTGGATTTTACGGCGGAATATTTAGCCGCTTATGTTTGGGTGGGATCCCGTTTTTAATACCTCTCATGATGCAAATGTTGCTTCAAAAGGAACCCTGGCTTTCCGGCATCCTCATGCTCCCCATCGCTTTAGGGCTGATATTAGCAAAACTCGCAACACCGTATATCAGTAAGCACTTTTCTCTCAATCAAATTCTCATTATTAATACATTGGCTATGTGTGTGTTTTTTCTCATTTTAAGTCAACTTAATTTTTTAAAATTTAACGAGCAACATTTCTTGATTTTCATGGCTTTTGGTGCGTTTCAATCTTTACAATATGCTTCACTCAATGCCATTGCCTACCAAAGGATTCCAAGTAAGCTTTTATCATACGCGACGAGTGTCATTAGCATACAACAGCAATTAGGTATTAGTTTGGGCGTTGCGATATGTTCGATATTATTAAAAATATTTAGTGGGCCTGAAGGATTTAATTTAAAAACTTTTCAATATAATTTTTTGATACTAGGCTTTATCTCTATCATACTTTTATGTTTCATCATTTATTATTTAATAAGTGCTCGGGATGAGGCATGATAAACCTCTGATGAGGACTGCATCAAATCTATTAGAGCTCCTAAAAGAGTTCCTGTAATTGAAGCCATAAGTATACAAATCAAAGCAGGTCCCCATAATTGACTAGAGGTTAAAATTAAACAAATTGCGGCAAAAGAAGATAATGCAAAACCTATCGAAAAACCTTGAAACATGTAAGCATTGCTTCCATTTGCTAAAAAATCATCAACGGACTTAACATCATCGTTATCAAAATCAGTCCTATCCTTATCAACCATACTCTCTTCATGAGCAATCATACTGTTCATCAGATTACAATATTTATTAAAAAGTAACTGTTCATTCTTTCCCATGGTATAGCGAATAGTCATACATTCATCTAAACGGTTTTGATAGAAGCCCTTATTCACTCCATCAACATGCATCAGCAATTTCAAACATTCTATTTCATATTCATTGGATACATAAGGAATGGCTAATTTGGCTTCGATACAATTTTGGAACAACATAAAAAAAGGATCTTCTTTAAGCAATTCAGAAAAATAATTAGGATCTCCAATATTTTCTTTGAGGTTCAGGAATTTTTGATGATAACTCTCAAACACGCAAGCAATATTTGCAAAATTATGATTAAGATCTGCAATTAAGACATTTCTATTTTCTATATTCTCAAACGATTCTTTCATCTGTGCATTAAAATATTCATTTAACAATGCTCGAAATTGAGCCTCATCTGAAATAGCCAAAAAAGGATAGGGATATTGGCGCTCATAAAGCAAAGTAGTCCAGTGTGTATTCCCGTGATTTTGAAGATGAATAAATGGTTTATTAGGACGGCTACATTTGCTAGGATCCATCACAACGGGGATATCAAATATTTCGGACAATTGTAAAGCCTGGGAATCCGTCATCCATGCTGTTGACTTGGACCATATGACATAGCAATTTTGAATAGCCTCTCGGTGCTGCACCAGGGCTGCATGCAAATAAATCGATAAGGTCTTTTCATTTTCAATTGGAATATTATTGAGAAAGGCACACTCAGCAATATCGATAGCAATTTTTCTTAAAGGTTGAAAATACCATAGGATGTTGAAGTGCATGACCATAAACTGTCCAGAGAAATCATTGTTTTTAAATTTCTGATGAATAGCCCATTCACATAAATGTGAAAATTCGTTAAAAGCCATCCGCTTGTGACTATGGATATGATAATACCTAACATTTCTAGTTTCATGAATTTCTGGAAGACTTTGTAAATATGCATTTTTCAGTATTTTTCGAAGAGAAAAATTCAGTGGAATGATAAGCTTTCGTTCATATGACAAAACATCTAATTCTAGTTGCAAAGCCATATCTAATAATTGACTAATCTGAGGGTCGAGTTCTTTCCATCTTTCAATAAAACCAGTGACTTGTTTGGTTTTAACCAAATGTAAAGCACCAATAATGAATGAGATATACCCACAATGACCTTCACTTAAATTATCAATGACTTTTAATGATAAATTACAAGAAGTCGATTGTTTTGAAGAAGGTACCTGTTCGCTGAAAAATTGCATCTTATTCAACCGTACGATATTTGTATAATATTTTAACAAAAAAAGATTTTTTATACAATAGCGCGACGTTTAGATTGTTTTAATATAAAACAAAGAAACATTACAAATACCAATGATAAGGGAAGTACAGCCAAGGCCTTTTGATAATCTGCTACTTGGTAAAAATAATGTCCATTATTTAAAATAGGATGTCCGGCAATATCTAAAATCCAACCCACCATAGGCTGCAAAAGAGCCCCAAAGAGGGTAACAATCATATTGGTCACAGCAAACACAGTGCCCGTAATATTAGACCCACTCACTTCTTTAGCCATCACAAATACAATAATTTCGGTGGAACAAAATATTCCATAAGCCAATATCAATGTGTTTAAGGCCCAATATGGAAGATTTTGCATAAACATCACAAGATAAATACTTACTAACCCACCAACAGCCCCAATCATCAAGGGTAAAATTCGGTTTGAAAGTTTATCGGAAATATATCCTGTCAAAGGTGCACCAATCGCCCAACCAATAAATAGCATAGACATGCTATGCGCTGATTGTAATTTGCTTAAATGGTGAGCCTGTTCCAGATAGGTTTGTCCCCAAAGCTCACCAAATACAGATAAAGAGGTATATAAACAAGCACCTATTAAACCAACCAGCCAAACATTAATAGAGGATAAAACAAGGATCACTTCTTTAAAAAAGGATTTTAAAGAAATGTGATGTTTTTGCATGTAGGTATGATTATTTCTCACCACTAAAAATATCACCAGGGTTAACACACAACCCATAATCACAGAGCCCCACAGTACAGCATCAATTCCTACTTGTGCTGTCATATGGGTAATTTTCATCTCAGCATAAACATTGCCTAGCATACCCATCGTTGTCATCAGGCCTGCGAATAATGAAAATAATTCTTTAGGTAACCACATGGTACAAAGTGTTAAAACACCTACAAATGCGAAAGAGGAACCAAAACCAACAAAAAATCGTCCCAATCCAATCAGCCCCAAGGAGGAATTAAAGGAGAATAAATAAGAACCTAAACAGCAACACGCGCATGCAATAGTTAAGAGTCGTCGTGGACCAAAGCGGTCCATTAACATTCCTACAGGCAGTTGCATGGGTGAGTAAGCAAAATAATAGAGAGCCGCAACCTGTCCAAAAAGTGCAGCACTGATATGGCCAAAGCGAATACTTAATTCACCCTGAAGAATACCGGGAACAATACGCAAAACAAATTCATAGCAGTAAAAAAAAGCGGCAACAGTACAGATTAATAATCCGTACCATAGATGCGTAGAAGCTTCTTTAGTATTGCGCTTTAGCATAGGTCTCTCTAATAAAGAAGGTTGAAATTAACGCGCAGAATATGCCAATAGGAATGATAGTCATTGCCAATCGATAATCCGCTGCAGAATACAACCAATGTACCTTATTCAATGCAACCCCCGCAGGAACATCCAAAGAGTGGTGGTATTTCAAACTCATATCTAACAAACGCCCCACTAAGGGTTGAAGAACCATCGCACCAATCATCACGATCATGTTGGTCAATGCAATAGCAGTACCTGCTGCCGGTGCTGGACTTAATTCACGCCCCACTACAAACACGATGGTTTGCGCACTATAAAATAATCCTAAAACAAAAATACTGAGATTCAAGAGCTTGGGCGACATGTTAGGAACATATAAAATAACTGACATCATCACCACCGCACCAATTGAACCTACAATCATGGTGGGCTTACGTCGACAAATTTTATCTGAGATAGCGCCCATGGATGGTGCACCAATCATAAATCCAAAAAACAATAATGAATTCGCAAATGCCGCCTGAGCTTCACTCAAATGATGGGCATGACGCAAATATGGAATGCCCCATAATTCAGCAAAAACAGTAGTGGGTAAGTAAACCATACAACCGTAGAAACCATTAATCCAAATCTGCTTGTTACGAATGATAATACTAAGATCTTGTAATTTCTTTTTGATGTTTTCAGATTCTGGGCCAGTGAAAACATGTTTTGGGTGATCGATGATCCCATACCACAAAACAATCGATAAAACGATTCCAAATATCGCAGCCCAATTCATGGAAGGTTGCCAACCCACGTGTCCAACACAAGCGGTAATCAAATTATCACCAACCATGGCACCAATGGTTCCCAATGCTGATGTCATTCCCGCAACCATTGCCAGTTTATTTTCCGGCAACCACATAGTCGCTAACTTCAAAACACCGACAAATGCAAAAGCAGACCCCATACCTACCATAAGACGGCCAATTGCTGAAACGCCACTAGAATTAGTATCGGTAAACATAAATGTACCAATCACACAAAGCATACATGAAAAGGTTAATAGTCGTTTAGGACCATATCTATCCATTAATATACCTACTGGTAACTGCATAGGTACATAGGCATAATAGTAAACTGCGGATAAAAAACCAAAACCAGTGGCTGTCAAATTAAAATGCAATCGCAATGCATCTTCCATCGCGCTCGGTGCAATTCGTAATAAATATTCATAAGCATAAAATAATGCACCGAGTGCACAAATAAACCAACCCAGTCTGGATGATCGTATGATTCGTTGAATAGCCAAGTTTAACCCCTTCAATCAAGTGGTTTAATTTGTCAAAACGCCTATTGGCGGTTGACCCCAGTTGCTATCGCTGCTTCAGCAACAGCGCGCGGTACTCGTTGTCGTAATCTTGGATCGGTCGGTTTTGGAAGAATATAATCCGGACCAAAATGCCAATTTGTAAAACTAGGATAAGAGGCTTTAACAGATTCAGGCACCTCTTCATGAACCAGTTTTCTTATCGCATCAACAGCTGCAATTTGCATGGCTTGGTTAATACATCTAGCACGCACATCCAAAGCCCCTCTAAAAATATAAGGGAAACACAGTACATTATTCACCTGATTAGGAAAATCACTACGGCCGGTTGCTATAATAACGTCAGAGCGAGCTTCTTTTGCAACATTGGGGTAAATTTCTGGATTTGGATTGGACAATGCAAAAATAATGGGACATGGCGCCATTAATTGGATATGTTCTTTAGTCAGCAAGTCAGGTTTAGCAACACCAATAAAGACATCCGCCCCTTTCAAGGCATCTTCTAAGGTACGAGCATCTGTGTTACGAGCAAATGCAAATTTGTAATCATTTAAGTCATCTCGACCTGTGTGAATCACTCCTTTGGTATCCAACAGCAGCATATTTTTCTTATCAGCGCCCAAGGCAACTAATAAACGCATAGAAGCAAGACCAGCAGCCCCTGCGCCAATGCAAACAATTTTAGCATCTGCTAAATTTTTCTTTTGTAACTCCAAAGCATTCAATAAACCTGCTGCGACAACAATTGAAGTACCATGTTGATCATCATGGAATACGGGAATATCCAATTGTTCCATTAAAGCTCGTTCAATTTCAAAGCATTCAGGGGCCTTGATATCTTCAAGATTAATGCCACCAAAAGTTGGTGCAATACGTTTTGCTGTTGAAATAAAATCTTGTGGATCTTTAGCATCAATTTCAATGTCAAATACATCAATGTCAGCAAACTGTTTAAATAAAACAGCCTTGCCTTCCATCACGGGTTTGCTAGCCAAAGGACCCACATCACCCAAACCCAATACGGCTGTACCGTTGGTCATCACTGCAATCAAATTGCCTTTGGTTGTATATCGGTAAGCATCGTTGGGATTTTCGGCAATTGCCAAAACTGGCACGGCAACACCTGGCGTATATGCTAATGATAAATCATCTTGGGTTGCTGTTGATTTGCTAACTTGAACACTGAGTTTGCCGGGTTTTGGAAATTCATGATATTCGAGAGCCCGTTCCTTCAAGAGAGTATCACTTGCCATAACTCACCTTCTCACATAGATAATTGATTTTAAAAAGTAGAAAAATGGTAACTCATGATTGAGTTACCATCGTCATTATGTGGTTAAGCTTGTTCGCCTTGACCAGCTTGATTTGGAGATATTCTAGATTTATAACGATCACGGAAGCGTTGTACACGTCCACCAGTATCAACCAGTTTTTGTTTACCGGTATAGAATGGATGACATTGTGAACAAACTTCAATATTTAATTGTTGTGAAGCCATAGTGGAACGCGTTTCGAACTGATGTCCGCAACTGCAGGTTACTTTAACAACTTCATATTTAGGATGAATAGCAGCTTTCATGCAACGACTCTCTTCAAAAAAATTAACCTGTTTAAACAGGAATGACTAAAAATGACTTTGAACAATATCAAAACTTGACGAAAAGGTCAATCGATTCAGGCATTTTTTTGTTTGCCATCCTCATTTTTTTTATGCATCACGCAAGGTTGCCCATACTGGTGCATGATCAGATGGTCGTTCATTCTTTCTAGGCTCTTTATCAACACCACTACCCATTCCTTGCTCTGCTAGTGTTTTGCTTAATAAAATATGATCAATTCTAAGCCCCATTCCTCTTCGAAATGCAGCCGCTCGATAATCCCACCATGTATATAAATTTTCATCTTGAAGATGCTGTTCTCGAACAATATCTACCAGGCCTTGTCTTAGTAGTTGAGCAAAAATCTGTCGCTCAGGTTCACTAACCAATACTTGACCAAACCACATTTTGGGATCATGAACATCGATATCTTCTGGTGCAATGTTAAAATCACCCACAATTGCAAGTTTTGGATATTTCTGTAATTCTTGTCGCACAAACTCTGTAAAGGCTTCTAACCATTGTAACTTATAGGCATATTTGGGTGATTCCAAGGATTGACCATTTGGAATATAGACATTAATAAAGCGCATTTGTTGAATAGTCACCGCCAATACGCGTTTTTGTTCGTCTTGAAAACCAGGAAATGCATCAACGGCATCTGTGATAGCATGACGAGATATCCAAGCCACTCCATTATAGGTTTTTTGTCCTCGAAATATGACTTCATAGCCCGCTTCTTCAAATGCTTCTTTAGGAAAAGCACTATCTTCAAGTTTAGTTTCTTGCAATGCCAATACATCTGTTTGACTAGATTCTAGCCAATCAAGCACTTGCACAAGCCTGACCTTCAGAGAATTAACGTTCCAGGTGGCAAATTTAAACATTATTCTAATCCTTTGTAATCAATAACCAAGGGAGCATGATCGGAAAACAAAGGATCTTTGATGATTTCGACTTGAGATATATTTTCTCTCAAGTTTGGCGTCACCACATGATAATCGATTCTCCATCCAACATTTTTTTCTCTAGCAGCCCCTCTTGCTGACCACCAGGTATATTGTTCAGAGAGTTGATTGATAACACGAAAGGCATCTACATAACCTAGTGTTCCAAAGACTTGATCAAGCCACGCGCGCTCTTCGGGTAAAAATCCAGAATTTTTTTGATTGGTCTTCCAGTTTTTTAAATCAATCGGTTGGTGCGCAATGTTCCAATCACCGCAAATAATCAACTTTCTATCTTGTTTCATTTGCTGAACCAGATAAGTATAAAAATGGTCTAAAAAAGCCATTTTGACATCTTGTCGACCCACACCCGATGTGCCTGATGGCATATATACGGAAACTACCGAAAAGTTTTCATAATTAAATTGTAAAAAACGCCCTTCATGATCACTTTCATACATACCCAAACATCTTTCGATAGAACGTGGTTCTTTCTTAGAAAAAATCGCCACGCCACTGTATCCTCTTTTGTCAGCATCTTCATACACGACGTAATAGCCAGGCGGCGTAATTGCTTCTAAAGATTCACATTCTTGTGATTTTATTTTTGTCTCTTGTATGCAAACGATATCCGGATCTTGTTCTTTCATCCAATCAAAAAAACCTTTACGAATGGCCGAACGAATACCATTGGCATTAAAACTTACAATACGCATCATCTCTTAACTCAATTTTTTAGCTATTTGTGCTAGACGAGCACCCAAAGCCATGGCAAGTTTTTTTTCTTCAGCACTAATAGGCATTTGATTATCAGCGCCCGCCACATGCGTAGGACCATAAGGTGTTCCACCCGTTTGCGTAGAAGTTAATTCTTCCAAAGCATAGGGCAACCCCACTAAAACCATACCATGATGAAACAAAGGCAACATCATCGAAATCAATGTGGTTTCTTGACCACCATGCCATGAACTCGTCGAAGAAAATACTCCAGCCGGTTTATTAATCAGCGCTCCTTCTAACCAAAGGCCTGATGTTGAATCCAGAAAATATTTTAAAGGAGCGGCCATATTACCAAAGCGGGTTGGACTTCCCAACGCAAGACCAGAACAATGACGCAAATCATCCAATGTTACATAAGGAGCCCCCTCATTTGGAACCATTGGTTCAACGGTTTCACACACCGTAGAAATTGCTGGCACTGTTCGAATACGAGCCTCCATGCCAGTCACAGACTCAACGCCTCTGGCGATTAAGTTCGCCAACTGTGCCACAGAGCCTGTTCTGGAGTAATACAACACCAAAATATAAGGGGAAGGATTTGAATTAATCATAATATGTATCTTGATAAGTCTTCATCATCAACCAAAGCCCCCAGATGCGCATTAACATATTGTGCATCCACATGGACCTTTTCGCCGGATTTATCAGTTGCTTCAAAAGAGATGGTTTCTAATAAACGCTCCATAACGGTATATAGGCGTCTGGCTCCAATATTTTCAGTACGTTCATTCACTTGCCAGGCTACTTCAGCAATACGTGCAATTCCTGTATCTGAAAAAGATAAATCAAGACCTTCTGTAGCCATAAGCGCCACATATTGCTGCGTCAATGATGCCTCTCGGTCTGTCAAAATTTTAATAAAGTCTTCCACATTCAATGCTGTCAATTCCACACGGATCGGCAACCGACCTTGTAACTCAGCAACCAAATCAGAAGGTTTGGCCATGTGAAAAGCACCCGATGCAATAAATAAAATAAAATCAGTTCGAACTTGACCATATTTTGTAGTAACCGTGGTGCCCTCTACCAATGGCAACAAATCTCGCTGCACACCCTCTCTAGACACATCACCACTATATTCACTACGTTTTGCAATTTTATCGATTTCATCAATGAAAACAATACCATTTTGTTCCACACGTTCAATGGCTTTAATTTTTAAATCTTCTTCATTAATGAGTTTCTGTGCTTCTTCTTCAATCAACAATTTAAAAGCTTTTTTAATTGGTAATTTACGTGACCTGGTTTTTTGCTGCCCCATTTGTTGAAATAAGGATGTCAACTGACTAGTCATTTCTTCCATACCTGGCGGCGCCATAATTTCGATACCCACCGATGTGTTTTGTAAATCAATTTCAATTTCTTGGTCATCTAACTGTCCCTCTCGCAGTTGCTTTCGAAACAATTGACGAGTTGACGTTTCTTTTTCTTCGGCACTGGAACCACGTGCAGGTGGTAGCAAAATATCTAAAATACGGTCTTCTGCTGCTTCTTCTGCAATCATTTGTACACGTTTGATAGCAAAATCTCGTTCTAACTTTACCGAAACATCAACCAAATCCCGAATAATCGAATCGACATCACGACCGACATAACCCACTTCAGTAAACTTGGTCGCTTCTACTTTGATAAACGGGGCATCTGCAAGTTTGGCAAGTCGTCTGGCAATTTCAGTTTTCCCAACGCCTGTTGGTCCTATCATGAGAATATTTTTAGGCATGATCTCATTTCGAAGTTCATCATTTTGAATTTTCATACGACGCCAACGATTACGTAAGGCAATGGCAACGGATCTTTTAGCGTCTTGTTGACCAATAATATATTTATCCAGTTCGGCTACGATCTCACGAGGAGTCATGACATTCATGTTTTCTATCGACATATTAATAATCCAGTTGTTCTAAAGTCAGATTGTGATTACTGTAAATACAGATATCAGCTGCCAAATTCAAGCTTTTTTCAACGATATCTCGAGCAGAAAGCTCAGTATTTTCAACTAGGCCACGTGCTGCAGCCAACGCAAATGGCCCACCAGAACCAATGGCAATAATTCCATGCTCAGGCTCAATCACATCTCCATTACCTGTAATAATCAAGGAGGCTTTATCGTCTGCAACAGCAAGGAGAGCTTCTAAGCGACGTAACATTTTATCGGAACGCCAGTCTTTGGCCATTTCAACGGCTGCTCGCACCAAATGACCTTGATGTTTCTCTAATTTTTGCTCAAAGCGCTCAAACAAGGTAAAAGCGTCAGCAGTGCCTCCGGCAAAACCAGCCAAGACTTTTTCTTTACCCAAACGTCTTACTTTACGAGCATTTCCTTTCATCACGGTGTTACCCATGGTCACTTGACCATCACCACCAATTACCACCTGATTGTGGCGCCGAACGCACAAGATGGTTGTACCACGAAATTGTTCCACTAGTATTCCTTAAATCAGCTTTTTCTTCTTATGATACAATATGGGGCTTAAAAAAGATAAATCAAGTATCCAATGAAAATTTTTATGGAATCCGAGACGTCCATCACAAGAATATATCTCCTAAGATTTGATTCAATATAAATGTTCCTATCTAGTCCCCTTCAAATTTCATCATCATTTAGAAGTAACAAAATTTTTTGGGGGGACATAATTGATTCTGAAATAGAGGATTGAATTCATTATGCAAAAAGGAAGAACACTTCCCAAATTTGAATGAAGGAGATACTCTTGATTTAATATAAAAAATCAAGCTGAATAAAGATAACTTAAATACAAAAAAATTTGTTCTCGAAATCCTACAAAAATACGCAATATGAATAAAAAGGACAGAAACTTACAAAATCATGCATTGAAAACATGAACAATCTAAACTTAGAACAGTTAAACAAAATTGAAGAAACTTGCTCCAAATCAATAATTTTTAGTAGACATGCATAAGTTAAATCATACTCTATCTTTATCATAAAGACAAAAAGCAGAACTAATTAAAAAAACACACCACTTCAATCTAGCTTTAGAAGCTCCCAGCCAACCCCGGAATTCAAATGCCTAACCTGTAAATAACGAGCTATCGTCTGCCCAACATCGGCAAACGTTTGTCGTGCTCCCAACGATTGTGCTTGAATATTTGGACCGTAGACCACAACGGGAATATGCTCTCGAGTATGATCTGAGCCTGGTTGAGTAGGATCGCAACCATGATCCGCTACTAAGAACACCATATCCTGTTCTTTGAGGATATGTTCTAATTTCAACAAATTAGCATCAAATTTTTCTAGCGCTTTAGCATACCCTTGAATATCGCGCCGATGACCATATTTAGAATCAAAATCCACAAAGTTGGTAAATACTAAACTACCATCCGGCGCTTTTGCAAATATTTTTAAAGTTTTATCAAATAAATCCTGATTATCTTCACCATGAATTTCATCAGTGACCCCCTGATGAGCAAAAATATCAGCAATTTTACCCAAAGCAAAAACACGCCGCCCAGCAGATGTTAAATGATCTAATAAAGTCGGTTCAAATGGAGGTGTTGTATAATCGCGACGATTAGCGGTGCGAACATACGCGCCTTTTTCACCTTTAAAAGGTCTTGCAATGACTCGCCCAACCTTGTACTCATCCACCAAACGTCTAGCTATTTCGCAAATAGCATATAAACGTTCTAAACCAAAATGATGTTCATGTGCTGCAATTTGAAAAACACTATCTGCTGAAGTATAAACAATCGGAAATCCTGTTTTTTGATGCTCTTCACCAAAACGCTCAATGATTTCAGTCCCCGAGGCATGACAGTTTCCTAGAACCCCTTTCAATCCGGTTTCTTTTAGAAATTTTTCAATGAGTTCTTCTGGAAAACAAGGAATGGTTTGTGGAAAAAACCCCCAATCAAATTGTACAGGCAAACCCATGAGCTCCCAATGACCACTGGGCGTATCCTTACCATAACTTTGCTCAATGGCATATCCATATTGACCAATGGGCTGTGTATTCCCATAAAAATTACGTCCTGAACTGAGTTCTAATGCATGTAAAAGTCCCCAGCGCGTGAGATTGGGTAATTTGATATCAGGTACGGCATCCATAATGTGTGCCAAAGTATTAGCATTTTCATCACCATATTTTGGCGCATCAGCAGAAGCACCAATGCCTAAGGAGTCCATCATCAATATACAAACACGACCATATTCCACGAGATATCCTTAAAAATTAATGTGTTTCTTGTAAGCGAGAACTTAAAAAATAAGCAATAGCAACACCTAGGGGTAAAATTAAAGCGGCGGTTTGATAGCTTTGTAGAGAATAAACCGGCACACCATGCTCAACAGATACCACGCCCACATGAGTCAGCGTATAACTAAATAAATTTTGATAAACAACATAGCCACCCTGTGTCAACACCGATATAGCACTAACAGCCATTGCAGTAATGGTCGGCGGATGCGTTTCTGCAACAAAAGCATAACTGATGACCTGGGCCGCCGTAACCAATCCCAACATAAAAAATAATAAACCCATGGAAATCGGCGTAAGTGGCAGATACATGACCATTAAAATCAACCATAGTGTGATAGCCGCTGCCCATTTCATCGGCATGATACGTTTTTGCAAATGATCGGAAACCCAACCTACCAAAGGCCCACCAATAATGGCTCCAAAAAACAACATTGAGTTAATAAGAGACGCGCTGGATTTTGAAATATCAAGACGCTGCATTAAATACAAAGTTCCCATCATAGCACCAAAAACTGCCACGGCCATATTCATTAAACTAGTATACAAAGCAGACTTCATAATATTAAGATTCATATAGATACTTTTAAAAGTATCTATAAAAGAAATGTGAACCAAACTATGTTGAACTTTAGGACTGTTTTTTGTTTCTCGAATCCCAAACAACATACAGAAAAATAGAAATAGTCCAAACCAGCCCACCATATCAACTGCAGAACGCCAGCCCATCAGCTGCACCAAATGGGTTAAAGGATATTGTGACAAAATACCACCAGTCATGGCAAATGTGACGATCATTCCGGTTATCATTGCCATACGATTAACGGGAAACCAGTATGAAGCGACACGAATAGGCCCCAGAAAACAAAAAGCACTACCAATACCAGCAATAAAACGGCAAATCAAAGCAACCGTATAAGAAGATGTATGAGCAAACAAAAATGTACTAATAATGCAGGACAACATCGCCCATAAAAGTGTTTTTTTAGGTGAATAATGATCGAGCATATATCCGGCAATAAAAAGAAATATTACATTCGATAGATAATAAATACTGGAAAGATAAGTCATTTTATCTGCTCCAATATTAAAATCTTGCATCAGATTATCCGCTATAGAAGAAAACATATTGCCTTGAATAAACTCATAAAAGAAAAACAAGGAGGCTGCAAAACAGACCAAAAAAGGCAAAAACTTCGAAACCACTATTTTTTTAGAATTTTCCTGTGCAAGGTGCATAATAAATCAAGACTCCGTATAAAGATGACGACAATTTGTTTCTTTAAGTAAAAACATGGCTCCAATGGCCAAAAAAATGCTCACAGGAAAAAGATACATGGCCAGATGAAACTGTCCAACCGAAAGCTGACCGCTTATATCAGAATGAAGACCCAGCAAATATCCAAACAACATTTGAGCAAGCATCCCTCCTCCCATGATGATGACTGAAGCAATAGAACATGCCCGGCCAGAATAAGCTGGCGGATTACTTTCAGATATAAGTGGATAACTTAGAACTTGCGCAGATGTAGCACAACCCAATAGAAAGAAAATAAACATCAATGTTGACATAGACCAAACATGCTGAGACATCATTAAAGGGATGGTTAAAACAAGAGCCGCCATCGCGCCAATCCACATGATAGGTTTTCTCTTTTGCCATTGATCAGAGCACCAACCAGCCAAAGGACAACCGATCATACTTCCTAAAAAAATCATACTCACTGCGTTACTGGCTTGATAAATGCTTAAATGTTGAACCACTTGAAGATATTGCATACCCCACAGCGCACACAAGACCATGATTGGCAAATTTAAACAAGAAGTATAGACACCTGCTGCAATATTTTGAATAGTTAAAATATACTTTAAGCTATTCAAAAAACCTTTTTCGCTTGTAGATTTGGAGAACTCTTGAGCACGATGAGCAGGATAATTTTCCACTATGAAATAAATTAAAGATAAAATAAATATACCCAGACCCACATTAACCCACATGATGGTCTTCCAACCGTAAGCCTGAATTAGCATGACCAAAGGTGTATGTGCAAACATACCACCAACAAAAGCCATGTTTACCAATACACCCATGGCAAAAGCCTGGTGTTTAGCAGGAAACCAACGACTGACCAAAATAACCAGAGATACAAAACAAAATGCGTTGCCAATGCCCGTCATCAATCGTGCTAGAAAAGCTAGAAAAAAATTTGAAGTGCTTGCAAAAATCAATAGGCCTAAGACTGCAACACTTAAACTAACCAACATCGCACGACGCGAACCATATCGATCGAGTAAAACGCCGGCAGGTAACAAAAATAAAACATTTCCCCAAAGAAAAGCACTCCCTAAAAAACTCACTTTAGAGGCATTTAAATGAAAATAACTGGCAATATAATGATTGAGCGCATCAAAACTGCTCAATTGAATAAATTCAAAGAGAAAAAATAAGCTTGCAATAAAACATACAACCCAGGCTTTTTTTAAGGATAAGTTTGGAGACATATCACCCATGGTATCGCTTCCCAATGTTTTATATCATTTGGAGGCGAAGTATAACAAAATAATTTTAAAATAAACAGCTTTCTATAATTTGTCATCATACTCAAAACTCATTCAAGTACTATATATATATCTATGGTACAACAAACATCATTCTAGATTTTATGACTTATGTTCATTTCGATATTTCTTTCATCCGAAAATAAGTCTACCATTTTGTCGGAAATCACTTGTAAATCAGATAAGGTTTTTTGAGGAAATTGAACTAGCAACTGTAGTTCTGAGTGTAATGCTTTTTTTAATAAAAGCATATTATGATATCGAATTGTATTTTTGAGTGCGGCGTCAAAAGCCTCAACATTATCTATTAAATACATTGATTCTAAATTAATTCCATTGAATCCCTTGATGGAACTAAATTCCGCTTGTACTTCTGGCAATCCCAAAGGAGCAATAAACTCATACAATGAATGACCGCCACTATTAAAAAGCATCGCAGAAATATAAAGTTTTAAAAAAAGATTCATTTTCTCAACTGGTTGAGTAAATACATCATTCCCATCATTTCGCATTTGTGCCATGTTTCTCAATTGACACAACATGGTTCCAGAAATTGAGTTTGAAAAAGGATGAACCCATTGCTGAAAATTATGCTCAACCCAGGTTGAACCTTCTACATAATTGGCTTGTTCTGATGGTTTTAAATAGGGTAATTCATCATCATGTCTTGCAATATCATCTTGTGCCAAAGGCATATGTGATTTCAAAATACCACGATTTAAACTACCCATTAATTCTTGATCTAATTTTAAGACTTTACCTTTTTGAGTCTCAGAGTAAATACCTTCACCATAAATATCAATGGGCAAGTCTACATAGGCGGTATTCATTAAGCTAAGGAATGAACTCAACACCAGTATTTGAATCTTTTCTCTTTGCTCATCAGTCAAATCAGAAAAAATCTTGATATCGTCGCCCCTTAAGCTCTTCAAATAATAAGCATATTCCTTGTATAAATGACTATCGCTTGAAGAAAAATAACCATTCAATACATCATCAATCTCATCTGTATCTTGAGTATCTGGTACCATGGCGTAAAGATTTTGAGCGTAATCTTTTAAATCATCTATTTTAATTTGATTTAATCCATACACCAATGATTCATAAGCAAGATGCGTTTCAAAATATCTTCTTGTTGGATCTTCATTAATGATTTCTTTATCAAAAGAAATTTGATAAGCCGATAATTTTGAATCAGTTAGAAATTTTTGAATATCATTTTTATATTTAGTATTTTTTGCTCCAGATAAATATAATTTTTTTAATAAGGTTACAGTCTCTTGCTCATCTTTATAGATTTCCATCAATAATAATAGTCCTTGCCCAGGAGATATCTTGAGTTTATATCCATCCATGCGAACGTCCTATTTAAACTACAGCTAATTAAAGTATAGTTGATTAAAATATGATTTCTTATCTCATTAGTAAAACAACAATGTTCATCTCAAATTCTTTCAAGTAAAGTTAAAATTTTAAAAACTGTGCTATATTAAAAAAAAAGGAGAACTTTGACGTGGGACGTTTAAAAATCGATAATAAACTAGGTGGCTTTGAACGTATTGAAAATCCCCTAATGAATAAAGGAACGGCCTTTAGCGAAAAAGAACGTTTAAAATACAAACTCCATGGACTGATACCCTCGAATATTGAGACAATTGAAGAGCAACTTGAACGAATCAATTGGTCTTTTAATCGAATCGACGACGATCTTTCGAAACACATTTACTTAAGAGCACTACAAGACCGAAATGAAATCCTCTTTTATCGATATCTTCTTGAACATCCTGTGGAAACCATGCCAATTATTTACACGCCAGTGGTCGGTCTGGCTTGCCAAAAGTTCAGTCAAATTTATCGAAAACCTCGAGGCTTATATTTAAGTTATCCAGAACGAAAATTTATTCCAACTATCCTTAAAAACTTAAAAAAACAAATTTCTCCAAAAATTACCGTAATAACCGATGGTGAACGCATATTGGGTTTAGGTGATCAAGGGGTTGGTGGACTCGGCATTCCTATCGGAAAATTATCCTTATATACCCTATTGGCAGGGATACATCCTGCTTTAACTTTACCGATTATTTTAGATGTAGGGACTAATAACCCTGAAAAATTACAAGCAAAAGATTATTTAGGCTGGAGACATGAGCGTCTAACAGGACAAGTTTATCTTGATTTTGTGGATGAGTGTTTGCAACACCTTCATCACATTTTTCCAGAACTTCTCATTCAGTTCGAAGACTTTGCCCAAAATCATGCTTATCAACTACTAGATATTTATAAAGATCAATTTTGTTGTTTTAATGATGATATCCAAGGTACCGCCGCCATTGCTGCAACAGCGACATTATCAGCCATCCAAAAAGCAAATATCCCCTTAGAAGCAATCAAAATTGCCATTTATGGTGCAGGTTCTGCCGGTTGCGGTATTGCAAATTTAATTAAAAATATTCTTAAAGATAAAGGATTAGATGATCAACACTGCCAACAAGTATTTTATATGATTGACAAAAATGGATTAATACATGATGGCATGAGTGATTTACAATCGTTTCAAAAACCCTTGGCTCAATCTAAAAATAGACTTCAAACTCAATTTGATATGACCCAACCCATAACATTAGAACATATTATTAACACCATTCAACCCCATGTGTTGATTGGTGTTTCTGGTCAATTTGGCAACTTTACTGAAAGCATAATTCGAAAAATGGCTAGCTATACTCCCCATCCTATCATTTTCCCCTTATCCAATCCCAATGAAAAATGCGAGGCTACTCCTCAGGACATTTTAAACTGGACGCAGGGCCAAGCGATTATCGCGACAGGCAGTCCCTTTGAAAAACCTAACTATCAACAAACCATGTATGATATTGCACAATGTAATAATGCTTATGTATTCCCCTCATTTGGTCTTGCCGTCATTGCCGGTAAATTAAAAAGGGTCACCCCACATCTATTTGAAATCGCGGCTCAAACTTTATCCAATCATTGTGCAACACAAGCCAAAATTTCAGAATCCATCTTACCACCGATTACAGCGATTCGTGATTTAAGCAAAATGATAGCTTGCGCAATTATTGAGCAAGCCATCAAGGATGGGCATTCACCACTCAAGCCCCATCCATCAAATATACAAAAAGCAATTGATTCACATTTCTGGTACCCCACTTATTAAAGGTAAAAACATGAGAAGAAAACTTTATATTGCATTTGGAATTGTCTTATTACTCATTTTTAATCTAGTATTACTGCAAAATGACTGGCGATTATTTATCATATTAGTAGCGGCACTCGTCGGTATAGGCATATATGACTTTAGTCAAACAAAACACACACTATTGCGAAACTTTCCCATTCTTGGACATATTCGTTATATGCTCGAATTTATTAGACCAGAAATTCGGCAATATTTTATTGCGGGAGAGTCAGATGAAAAACCTTTTAGCCGTGAATTACGAAGTATTGTTTATGAACGTGCGAAAAACATCAATGACACCATGCCTTTTGGAACCTTAATCGACACCAAGGCTCTGGGCTATATTTTCATCAAACATTCGATCATGCCCATTGAGCCTGAGAAAATTGAAAATCGTATTCTGGTTGGTAATCAACAATGCCAACAACCCTATCTAGCATCACATTTAAATATATCCGCAATGAGCTTTGGCGCTATTTCAGCACGTGCAATTGAAGCACTCAATCTGGGTGCCCAAATAGGTGGATTTGCCCACAATACTGGTGAAGGTGGATTAAGCCGTTATCATCTTCAAGGTGGTGATTTAATCTTTCAAATAGGAACAGGCTATTTTGGTTGTCGAGATGACAATGGTCGTTTTTCGCCAAGTGAATTTAAAAAAGAAGCGACTCGACCTCAAGTTAAGATGATAGAGCTGAAACTATCACAGGGCGCCAAACCTGCTCATGGTGGTATTCTACCTGCCGCGAAAGTAACACCTGAAATTGCAGAGGTCAGAAAAGTCTCTATGGGGCATGATATTTTATCTCCAATTGCACACAGTGCATTCTCAACACCGATTGAGTTATTAGAATTCTTACAACAACTAAGAGATTTGTCCGATGGAAAACCGGTAGGATTTAAACTTTGTATTGGTCAACATCATGAATTTTTAGCCATTTGCAAAGCCATGCTTAAGACCAGTATTATCCCAGATTTCATTACCATAGATGGTGCTGAAGGGGGAACAGGAGCCGCTCCTTTCGAATACAGTAATCATGTAGGAGAACCCTTAAAGGATGCTTTGGTATTCGTTAATAATTGCTTAGTGGGCATCGGATTAAGAGACTCTATTCGAATTATCGCCAGTGGTAAAATCATCACTGCATTTGATATGATTTATCACATCGCATTAGGGGCTGATTTACTCAA
This sequence comes from uncultured Legionellaceae bacterium, assembly GCA_964572685.1. Lineage (GTDB taxonomy): Bacteria > Pseudomonadota > Gammaproteobacteria > Legionellales > Legionellaceae > UBA2653. The sequence goes on along the minus strand of CAZNFJ010000009.1, from coordinate 27,403 downwards.
TTCGGCTCGGGGAATGATGTTTGCTTTGGGTTGCATCCAATCAAGACAATGCAATAAAAACACCTGTCCCACTGGCATTACAACACAAAATGAACGCTTGCAAAGAGGATTGGTAGTCGATGAAAAAAAACATCGTGTTGCCAATTTTCACGCCAATACCATCAAAAGTTTTTTAGAAATTGTCGGTTCCATGGGTTTACATTCCTCTACTGAAATCACCCCTCATTTATTGATGAAACGTGTACACTTAAACCAAATGATTCCTTTAAGCAGTGTTTATGACTTTATTAAGCCAGGTGCTTTGTTATCGAACAATGTACCACATCCTTTTAGAACCTATTGGGACAGAAGTAGTGCAGATTCTTTTGATTTACAATGAATACACCATGCTTCAATATTTGAAAACTTGAGAATCTTGGATGGAGCCGTTATACTTTTATCTAAACAAATTGATCAAGTTCTCATGAAAGAAACCATTCTTATTTTAAGCTGTGAGCATGCAAGCAATCATTTACCCCATGATTGGCAATATCTTTTTCATGGCCCCACCCTTTCATCCGATTTAAACGATGACTTTAAATGCTTTGATCCTTATGCTAAAGAATTAAGTATTTATTTAGCAAAAAATCTTCATTGTGATCTTCGATTGGGAGGAATCAGTCGATTATTACTTGACTTAAATAAGTCAGAAGAACAAGAACACTGTTTTTCAGCCGATATCATTGAAAAGATTTCTGAACAAGAAAAAAAATCACTATTAGAATGCTATTATTATCCATTTCGACAAGATTTTTCTGATTTAGTTAAAAAACATATCCAAGAGAACCAACAAGTCTTGCATTTATCTATTCATACCTTCAATCCTGTAGAAAAAGGCAAAAGGCTCAATACTGCAATTGGCTTATTGTATGATCCCAAACGTCATGCTGAAAAAGAAGTCGCGCGCATTTTTCATGAAATACTCATCAAACGAACGCCTTATAAAGTCCGACTGAATTATCCAAGAGCAGGAAAATCCGATAATCACACCAGTAGTATTCGTAAAAATCTGGATGAAACTTGCTATTTGGGTATTGAATTAGAATGCAATGCTTTATTATTACATGACAAAGAGCAAGCCACTCTACTTTACGAGAATTTATTAGTAAGTATTCAATCCTTGCTGGAATTATTATAACAACATGATATGATTGCCCCTCATCTATTTAACTTAGCAAGGAGCTTGTCTTGAGCCGTTCAAAAAATATTTTCCTATTGCTTTTGTTTGGTCTTTTTCTCACTCAGTTAACTGCATGCCATTATTTATCGTTCGCACGCCTCAAAACACAACAAGGTAATCTTATTAAGCAAAAACAACTGAGAAAAATCAAAATCGGTATGCACAAAACCGATGTAGCCATTCTTTTAGGTCATACACTCATCACGCCAACATTTCAAAAGAATCGCTGGGATTACGTTTTTACCTATCAAGTTGGTGAAGGTCCGATTTTAGTCAAAAGAGCCAGTTTATTTTTTGAAAATGATAAACTGGTAAAAATCATCACATTACCTAAAGCTTAAGACAATCGAGTAGGAGGGGAGCAAAGTCCCCGTCTCCTCACACCACGCGGCATACGGATCCGTACCAGGGCGGTTGACTCATGTGAGCAGACTCACCGAGTCACCTCGGTGAACCCCTCTTAGAACCGTACGTGCGGAATTACCGCATACGGCTCCCGAGCTAATCGTGGGTTTCCCCCTTCGGCTTGCATTATGAGAACATCGAAACCACTTTCCATGTTTTAAGAAACTTAACTCGATCAAGCACTTTGGCAAAGCGTGTCCAATTGATCGGATATTTCCTTCCACGACGATTAAACCAAGCAAATAGTATTTGCCTTGCAAGTTCTCTAAAAGAGCTTACTCGCCTCTGGTTATCAGAGATCGCATGATAGTTTATCCAACCCTTTACGACACGTACTACCGTCCTCAATACTCCCATGGTGTCAGGTATGTAGAAGTTTAAGCGAGCTGAGTTTTTCCTGGGGGCTGTAAAGCTGGCAGCTTGTTTAATTTTGATGATGTAAAAAGTTGATTGTCCACAGCTCCTAAATCACTAATCGGTTCATTAGAAATATTGTAAGTTTTTCTTGGTTGATATATGCCTGTATCAATTAAACTTTTTGGAAGCGCGTTGTCGACGCGCCTCCTTTGGGTCTATTTGTAAAGCTTGGTAAATTTCAACACGATCACCGGGTTGTACCCATGCATCCAAGCTCACTTTTTTACCAAAAATACCTACTCCATAAGAAGGAGGCGAAGGATAATCTACTACATCCAAAACATCTTGAATGCGCATTCCTTCAAACCAATCAAGATCAATCTTTTTTAACTGACCATCCACTGTAAAAAACAACTCAATCGACAACTTCATAACACACTTTAGCTCGTTCACAAAAAGAATCAACCATTTTATCGGCGATTTGTTCGAATATAGGCCCTAAAAACATAGAAACCATTTTACTCGAAAATTCAAACTCCAAATCAAAAGAAATCATAGAACCATCGGATGTTTCATCAAATCGCCAAAATCCTTCTAAATGATGAAAAGGTCCATCAACCAAACGAATCTCTATCATTTTGTTTTGTTGTAAGCGATTTCTGGTAGTAAAAGATTTTGTCATACCCGCTGCTTCAATTTCTAAAGTTGCTTGAACTTCATTTTCATCACGATGATGAACAACTCCTTTGGCAATATATGGCAAAAAACGATCATAATCTTCAATACGATTCACCAATTCATACATTTGTTCACAAGAAAAAGGAACAACTCGTGAACGCTTGACTAGTGTCATAAACCCTCCGACGACATTAAAACTCTTTGAATATTAATCTGGATTCGATCTGATAACCAATTAGAACAATCTCGAACTTCATCCGAACAAATCGCATGAGCCATGTCATACTCCTGGATAATCGCCTCGTTATATCCATGATTTTTTAAAAATTGAAAACTCATTTGAGACCATTGTGGTAATACCACATCATCATAACGCCCCACCCCCAAAAAGACGGGAAGGGTTTTTACTTGATGACATTCTAAAGCATCTGGTTTGGGAATATACCCTGATAGCACCATCACCCCACCTAGTCGATTGGCGTAGCCAATACCGGTAAAAAGAGCAATAGCCGCACCTTGAGAAAAACCAGCCAAATAAATTTGCTCAGAAGTAAAACCATTGTCCAATTGCGATTGGATGGCTCGCTCAACTTGGCATCGGCTTTCAACAATGCCATCTAAATCTTCTCGATTGGTTAAACTAATATCGCAAATATCATACCAAGCCGGCATCATCATGCCACCATTAATAGTGACTGAACGATTAGGGGCTTGCAAATAGATATGACAAATGGGTTCAGGATTGGTAAACGCTTGAGACAAGGCTTCCATATCTCGATAATCACTGCCTAGACCATGCAACCATATCACAACTGCTTGAGCTTTTTCTAAAGGTTCTTTAATATACATAGAATGTCCCATTTATTTGATGCTATTGATTTAGCATAACCAAAATAATGACTTTTTTAAAATATTTTTTGATCATCACCTGCATCGCTTCAAGCCTCTGTGCTTGCGGTCTCAAAGGCCCTTTATATCTTCCAAAAGAAAAAACTTATGAAAAGAATACTTCATTTTAGCAAAATGCAGGCTCTAGGCAATGATTTTATGATCCTCGATACACTATCGACTGCCTGGGAACCCTCAGAAAAACAAATCCAATACTTGAGTGACAGACATTTTGGCGTTGGATTCGATCAGCTCTTAATTATTTCAGCACCCCAATGCAATGACTACGATTTTAATTATCGAATTTTCAATGCCGATGGTTCCGAAGTTGGTCAGTGCGGCAATGGCGCCAGATGCGCTGCGCGCTATATTCATCAATATCTTGCTCCGGAGAAAAAAAATTATCGCCTCAAAACCAACACAACAAGTCTAAGCTTGCAAATATGTGCCGACAATAGGATTCAATTAAGTCTACCCTCCCCCATTTTTTCCCCTAAAGATATTCCATTTACTGGAGAAAAAAATGATTTCTATACGCTAGTAATAGAGAATGAATACATTAAATTTCATGCATTGAGTGTTGGCAATCCACATGCGGTCATCATGATAGAAAATGCAGAAATACTCAAACACATGGACATTCAAACAATGGGTTCTTTTATAGAAAACCATCCACTATTCCCCCAACGTTGTAATGTCAATTTTGTTTCTATTGATAATCCTCAACAAATTTCTATTCGAGTATGGGAGAGAGGTTGTGGGGAAACACTAGCTTGCGGTAGTGGCGCACTTGCCAGTGCAGCCATTGCTCGAAAATTCTACCATCTAAATAATCATATCAATGTTCAATTAAAAGGGGGACAACTATCTGTATATTGGCCTGAATTATCAGGTCCCATTCAACAAACAGGACCCGCCGTAGAGGTTTTTCGTGGTGAAATAAGTCTTTGAAATCACTTGAATTATAATGATGAGTGATCCAAACTAAGTTCTTAATCCTTTTTTTGAATAACCATATGTATATTGTCATTCTAGGTGCAGGGGATCTTGGTAGCTCAATTGCCACGCATTTATCTATGGAAAATAACGATATTACCGTGGTAGATATCAATCCATCCAGACTCGAAAAATTACAATCACGTTTGGATATACAAACTGTTTGTGGTCATGCTTCTTATCCGGATATTCTAATACAAGCCGGAATTTCCGATGCTGATGTTTTACTCGCTGTGACCAACTGTGATGAGGTCAATATGATTGCTTGTCAAATTGCCTATTCCCTATTTAAAACACCTTTGAAAATTGCGCGTATTCGTTCCAGTCATTATACTTCACCTCAATTGTATGCCAATTACCATATTCCCATTGATATTCGTATTTCTCCCGAATTATTGGTGACTTCAGCTTTGATGCGAATCATTGAATTTCCTGGCACTGGCGAAGTTTTGGATTTTTATCATGGTGAAATCCTATTGGCTAGTATTGAATTTCCACCGCAACACCCGTTGATCGATTCCTCCTTTGAAACACTAAAGGGACAAATGCAGGATTTAAATATATTACCTGTAGCAATTTATCAACAAAAGAAATTCAATATGATAAAGGATGATTTTTGTATTAAGCCACATGATGAAGTTTATTTTCTAGGCACTCATTTTGCCATGCACCAATGGGTCAATCGGATTGTTTCCCATGTCACGCCAAATTATCGAATCATCATTGGTGGCGGTGGGCACATTGGCAGTAAACTAGCCAAAAAACTGGAAAATCATTATCAAGTCAAAATCATTGAACGCCATGAGAAAGTCGCTGAAACATTGGCCAGTGAACTCAATCACTCCTACGTACTACAAGGCGATATTGCAGATAGTGAATTACTGATTGCAGAAAGTATCCATGAAACCGATATCTTTTGTGCGGTAACCAACGAAGATGAAGCCAATATTATGTCTTGCCTGCAAGCAAAACACTTGGGCGCTAAACAAACGATTGCACTGGTGAATCGAAAAACCTATGTACCTTTAATTGAAGATAGTCCAATTGATCACGCCATTTCACCAGAATTGATTTCAGCAGGCCACATCTTAACCAAAATTCGTCGCGGCCATATGTTAAAAGTGCATCGATTACAAAACACCTCTACCGAAATGATTGAGCTAATTCTCATCGATAAAGAAGAGCAAATGAATATCATTGGTAAACGACTTTTAGAAATCGATATGCCGCAAGGTTGCTCTATTGTCGCAGTGGTTCGACAAAATGAACTCATGGAACCAACAGCAAATTTCAAATTTCAAAAACACGATCATTTGATCATTTTAATGTTAGATCCAAAATCTTTAAACGAACTTGAAAAAATCTTTCATATGCCTTTCAAATAAAAGGGTGCATCATGGCTTTTAAACATATTTCTTTTTTACTGGGTATCATGCTGATGTTTTTTGGTTTAGCCATGCTTCCAGCAATGCTCATCAATCAAATATACCATGAACATTTTTTTGTGGATTTTTTTTATAGTTTCTTACTGATTGAGGCATCTGGACTCATACTCTGGCTATTAGGACGAGGCTATCAGCAAGACATCCAAATGAGTGATGGTTTTTTACTCGTGGTGATGTTTTGGATTTTAATTTGTTTATATGGCAGTATTCCCTTTGGTCTTACGCTAATTCACCACTTGAGTTTTATTGATATTTTATTTGAAACTGTATCCGGTCTTACCACAACAGGCGTCACTTTATTTGACAAACCTCAAAACCTGCCTCATTCATTATTATTTTATCGTCAGTTTCTGCAATTTCTAGGTGGTATGAGTATTGTGGTTTTAACCGTTGCCATCATGCCTTTATTGGGTATTGGTGGAACCAAGCTTTATCGAACCGAAACCCCCGGGTCTTTTAAAGACAATAAATTTACACCAAGAATTACCTCAACAGCCAAGGCTCTATGGTTGGTTTATTTGCTACTGACAATTAGTTGTTTCATCTTTTATCGACTAATTGGACTGGAATGGTTCTCTGCTTTGGGAGAGACCTTTGGGACTATTTCAACAGGAGGTTTAACGCTACATCAAGAAGGCTTGGCTTTTTATAAAAACCATTCGCTAGAATGGGGAGCACCTATTTTCATGCTCTTAGGGAGCATTAATTTTGGTTTACACTACATGGCACTCAAAAAACATAAATTATCACAATATTGGCATGAAGAAGAATTTCGTTATTTCATAAAATTTATTTTCATTGCCATCTTGATTTCCTGCTGTCTTTATTATCTCAGCCATCAACATATTTCTCCTAAAGAATTCAGACATATTTATTTTACCATTGTGTCCCTGATCAGTTCATCTGGCGCTGCATGCGCCAATTATGCTGATTGGCCATTACCGATATTGGTCATTCTTTTACTGGTATCCATGGTCGGTGGTTGTCATGGCTCGACCAGTGGAGGCCTGAAAATGATACGAACCTTATTATTAAGCAAATTTTATCATCGTGAAATTCGGCTGCTACTCCACCCCCAAGCCATTTCATTGATAAAATACAATCAAAAACCCTTAAGCAATGATATTTTATTATCGTTATTTGCCTTCATTTCCGCCTTTATCTTTTTAATGTTTGTCTTGATTTTTTTATTAACACTTTTCAATAATGATTTATTAAGCGCCATCACAATGAGCATTGCCACTCTTTCTAATTCAGGCATGGGGCTAGGGGCGGTTTCAAATTCCTATGCCAATATCTCACAGGCGAGCAAAGCCGTCCTCATTGTCGCCATGCTCGCTGGACGTCTCGAGATATTCTCTTTATTTATTATTTTTTCTTGGCAGTTCTGGAAGGATTAATAATACTCTAAAGCATATCTAATATTTTTTATGTAAAATTTTTTCTGATAGTTTGTGAAATAAAAGATCTCCTTTTGTACCTTGACAGGAGTAAATTTAATTAAAAAACATCATTATCTTTTGCACCTAATCGAATTCCATGCAAAATTAGATCAGGGACATGCACATCATAAATGCCACTCTTTTCAAATAAACCAGAGAATCCACCGGTTGCAATAATTTTAACGGACTGATGATGAAAGACTTCTTCATGATAGTGTTTAATGAGTTCACGACAAGCACCCAATGTTCCGAAATAGATACCACTTTGAATACCAGTGACCGTGGTTTTGGCCACTGCTTGGTTCATCGGAACGACTTCAACCACCGGCAGTTTTGCAGTATTTTTAGCCAAGGTATCAACCAATAATCGCATGCCAGGGAATATTGAACCGCCCAAATAAACATGTTTATCATTGATGGCACAAAATGTCATTGCGGTACCAAAATCAATAATGATTAAATTTTCATTAGGGAACATTTCAATGGCTGCAATCGCATTAGCAATTCTATCAGCCCCTAATTCTCGTGCTTGAATATACTGAATATCCAGAGCAGTTTTCATCTGAGAATGAATAAAAAACGGTGTGATGGAAAAATACTTGATACAAGCTGCACGAATCGAATAATCAAGATGCGGAACCACTGAACTAATAGCGATGTGTTTGACATCTTTTGGCTGAATATGATTTTCTTTCAGAACCTGAATGAGAAAAATAGCAAATTCATCAGATGTTTGACTTTTGGAGCTAAGACGAAATCGCATGCTCAATTTTTGATGTTTATCGAATAATCCACCAAAAATTTGCGTATTGCCCACATCTAAACATAATAACATCACGATTTCCTTAAAAAGCTTAAAAATCTATTTTAACGAAATCTGAAGAAAAGAAAAAGTCGGTCGATAAGCCGGGTTCTGTCGCGGACAATCATTCATCTAGGATAAATGTCACCATTTACCTCATGCAACCTACCCGAATTCCGTACGGGTCGTACGTTTTGATTTTCATCAAATGAATTCCTATTTGGTCTTGCTCCCAGTGGGGTTTGCCCTGCCTCGCTTGTTACCAACCGAGCGGTGCGCTCTTACCGCACCATTTCACCCTTACCTTACAAGAAGGCGGTATATTTTCTGTGGCACTTTCCGTAGACTTACGTCTCCCAGGCGTTACCTGGCACTGCACCCTATGGAGCCCGGACTTTCCTCACCTTGCCAAAGCAAAGCGCGATTGTCTGACCGACTTTTAAAACAGTATAACAAATTATAAGATAAAAATTAATCTTCGCGTGTACCAATGAATTCGTCGTCAAAATAACGCTTCAATTTAGTTCTTAATGTACCACGGCTTACACCTAAAACACGAGCAGCTTTTGATTGATTATAACGGGTCATTTCCATCACTGTACGGAACAAAGGACCTTCAATTTCTTCTAAAACCAATTCATACAGATTCAACTCCGCATCTTTAGAAGGGTTGTTTTGTAAATAATTGCGAACCACTTTAATCACATGACTGGATAAGCTATCGGCTTGTTGTAATTCGTTAACTGCTTGATTCATTTTAACATACCTTAATAAAAAATTTTTTTGATATTAAAAAAAGCGCTAAATTCAATAAGAATCAACACGATGTGCCCTATAATATCAGATACTTCAAACAATGTAAATATTGTTTTATTGATATTCATTTATGAAGTGAATCTTAAATATTATCGCACTGAAAAACTCTCGCCACAGCCACATTGACCTGTCTGATTGGGATTATGATAGGTAAATTTCTGTTGCAGGCCTTCTTTAATGTAATCGATTTCAAGACCTTGGAGCATCGGATAGCTTTTTATGTCAATTGTGAGCTTATATGCGCCATCCAAATCAATTATAAAATCTTCTGGCGATATTTCGGTCACGCATTTTAAATCATATGCATATCCAGAGCAACCACTTTTTTTAATAGACAGACACATGGCTTTAGCATCTTTATTTTGCTGTATCACCTTAATTAGGCGATTTTTAGCAGCCAAGCTTAATTGAATGTTTGGCACTTGAGCGGGTTGATAATGTTGTACTGTCATGTGTTTTCCCCTTTATTTTCTTTTCTCATCATTTCAATTCTTTCACAAAATATCTGTCCTATGTATTGAATATCTTCGAGTACGGTCATTCGACCAAAGCTGATACGAATACTGGCACGGGCCTGGGACGCTGTTAATCCCATAGCCCCAAGCACATGCGATGTATGTCCCTGAGATGCTGAACATGCCGATTGACTAGAAACAATTAATGGATACAAGCCATTAATGAGTTGTTCACCATCCACGCCTTCAATATGCAAATTTAAGTTTCCTGCAACACGATAAGTCATACTGCCGTTGATTTTCCAGCCAGATAAATCACCAATTGCTTGTAAGAAAGTTTCTCGCATTCTAAAAAGTTTGGTTTGTTCTTCTTTACGAACACCTTCGGCCAATTCAAAAGCTTTACTCATGCCAACAATTTGATGTGTCGCTAAAGTTCCCGGCCGAATACCATGCTCTTGACCACCCCCGAAAATTGTAGGTTGTAATTGCACACGAGGTCGTTTTCGTACATATAAGGCACCAATACCTTTGGGGCCATAAATTTTATGCGCTGAAAAACTCATCAAGGAAATCGGGGTTTGTTGCAAATTGATGCCCAAAGGCCCAAATCCTTGTGCTGCATCTACATGAAACAGTATACCTCTTTTTGCCAAAAGATGCGCAATGTTTTCAATATCTTGAATCACACCTATTTCATTATTGACCTGCATTATAGATACCAAAATAGTGTCTGGTCGCAAGGCCTTTTCCAGTTCAACGATATCCAATAAACCATCTTGTGCAGGGTTTAAATAAGTGACCTCAAATCCCTCATGCGTCAGTGCTTCAAAAACATTTAACACCGCTTTATGTTCTGTTGTTAAAGTGATGATATGTCGCCCTTGACGTTGATAAAATCGTGCGGCACCCAGCAAGGCCAAATTATTGGACTCTGTAGCGCCTGAAGTAAATATTAACTCCTGAGGACTAGCAGAGATGATATCTGCCATGAAGGTTCGATTTTTTTCAATCAAGGTTAATGCCTTTTGTCCCATATGGTGATGAATAGATGATGCGTTGGCGCACCACTGCATGTCATGAAGAACAGGCAGCATCGCATCTAAAACCATGGGGTCAACAGGGGTTGTTGCCATATAATCTAAATAAATCGCATCCATATGAAACTCTATTGATGAAGATGTTTTTCAATTTGCGCCAAAATTCCACGCAAAATATTCATTTCAGATTGTTGGATCTTGGCACGATTGAATAATCGACGAATCTTTGGCATCAAACGTTTGGGTTCATCAGCACGCATGAACTGCACATCAATCATCAATCGCTCGAGATGCGCATAAAACTGCTCATGAGCCTCAACATTAGCCAGAGGTGCTGATGGCGGTGGTTTAGCTATTTCATCTTGACCATTCCAAAGCTCATAAGCAACAATCTGCACGGCATGAGCAAGATTCAATGAACGATAGTCAGGAGAAGTGGGAATATGAATGCCAGCTTGACATAACCAAAGCTCTGAATTAGTCAAACCCGAGCGCTCTCTACCAAAAACCAAAGCCGTCGATTTTTGTCCTATTAACTGAGAAAGCATTCTAGGATGATGCATGGGCCATTCTAAATCACGCGCCCTTGCAGTCGTACCGAGCACCAACTCACAATCAATAATCGCCTCTTCAAATGAAGACACCACTTTTGCTTTATCTAAAATATCATGCGCCCCAGAAGACAAGGCAAAGGCTTCATCGCTGGGAAATACTTTCGGATTAACCAATACCAAATGGCTAAGCCCCATGGTTTTCATCGCGCGGGCAACCGATCCTATATTACCTGGATGACTAGTTTCCACCAAAACAATTTTAATATGATTGAACATAAAAGACTCAGTTTGTAAAATAAGATTCGATGATTTTTTCACCAAAATTCAAATAAATTATAACGATACTCAGATATGTACACAAGTAATGCTTTGATTCTCAAAATTGGATATTGCTTTTCTATGATAAATTTGCGATGGTATACACCATTTATTAAATGCCTTTTAAATGATTCAATAAACATGAGCGATATCATGGACGCTCAAATAGGGATGTTGGGAGAACGTTTGTGTTTTTAAGATGTATTTTCATCTGTATCGTGAGTATGGCCTGCTTCGCATCTAAGGCCGATTACCAAAACCCCATTGATAAAGAAATTGCAGAACTTGAAAAGTCTATTCAAAAAAGTCAATCACGACTCCAAAAAATCTTAAAGAAAAAACATCATACCCCAAACACAGTTGCAGCCTACCCCCAATCCCCCACATATATTGCCAAAGATTATAAACGTTATCCACAAAATCCCTATCCCAATTTATTTGAATACACATCAAGAGATGGCAGTAATAGCATTCAATTCCATTTTTGGTATCAAGGCGACTGGGATTCGCTGATGAATGTCCATGGATTGTTTGTCAATGATGGACTAATACAAACACCTATTCTAAGAAGTAACAGTGTACAACGCTTTTGGAATCGACGCGTTCGACCGACGATTCAAGGAGATATCAATGAATTCATTAATTATTTCTTAAATATTGATTTTGGTCGAAATAGCATCGCACTATATGATAGTTTTGTGGATATCAATTACTACAGGCTTTTAGGTTTACAATTGGGTAAACAAATGAGTCTTTTAAGTGGTATTGAAAATTATTTTGAAAATTTTGACTATCTATCACGTTCGTTTACCATGGAAGTCAGCCACACCGCCATGCTGGCACCGAACCGTCAAACCGGTATGATCCTGCATGGTTCTTTTGGTCCTCAGGGACATGAGCCCTATTATCAAGGGTTGTCTCTTTTGGGCTTTGATGATTTCTTTTCTTATCAATTAGGGCTGCTCACCAGTACGCCTGATAATAATAATCCTGCTCCTTTATTTAACCCCGACTCCTTTTCACTCAGTCAACCCTCCAACTTTTTAAATTATGACTTTGAAGCACGTATTTTTACCAACCCATTTATTGCTTATCAAGGACATATTCTACAACATTTAGGATTGGGTATTGCTTTTGGAAATGGAAAACCCAATAACCAGCAAGAACTGCCTTCGTTGTTTTCAATTGCGCAAAACATCTTTTACAATTATGAACAAAACTATCCGTTCTATTCTAACTATTCCGTGATTGCTAATGGTTTACGACAACGTATCCATCCTCAAGCAGTATGGGGTTACGGACCATTGGGTATCATCGGTGATTGGACGCGTACCAATCAAACACTTGCGCTCTATAATAACACGACGAATGATTACCCCTATCAAAGTACCAAACAAGCCAATTCTGCAAGCATGGTTTCCTTAATATATAACTTAACGCAGGAGGAGTTTAATTTATTTCACCTCATACCCAACCGAAATTTTCATTTTTTGAGTCGACAAGATTTAGGGGCTTGGCAGCTTGTTTTACGTTTTTCACAACTCAATCTTGATCCATCGGTTTTTGAACCCACTTTCACTAAAACCATTAATAATCAAAATTATATATTTCATTATTTTGTAGATCCCAGGACCTCTATTCAAAAAGCCAATAGTTGGAGTGTGGGTTTAAATTGGTATTGGAACCAATATTTAAGATTGACCTTTGAATATGATCAAAGTTCTTATTTGGGGGGATGCTCAACCGGTGCCATGAGTGGTAGCGATGGTGTGTCCGGATGTCAAACCGGCAATTTGGCCACATATCTACCAAACAGTCAGGTGCAAAACCGACCAGATGAAAAAGTATTTATGCAAAGAATCCAACTGACTTTTTAATGATTTACTCGATTAGATTCATTCCTAAGCTATTGTTTTTCGTGATTCTATTAATCACCCAAACTACTTTTGCAAAAAATTCATGGTTTGATAGACCCTATTATTTACCTAGAAACTCAAATAGCTTCCAATATGAAACATTAGATAAAAAACATGGTTTGTATTTAAGTGGCATGCTCTCAGCCAGGGGCGATGCGTTCATGAATACCCAAGGGATAATCATGAACTTAGGCAGTAATGCAACCCCTTTGGATAAGATGAACAATGTGTTTCGAACTTGGATTTATACAGCAAGTCCCACTTTTGAAGCACAAATTGATGACCATATTCATTTGTATTTTAATCCCGACTTTGGTCAACAACAATATCGCATTTTTGATGCCAATGTTGATATTAACTACTTTCGTTCCCTCAGTGTCATCACAGGTTTACAATCGTCGCTCATTTCTGGCTTTGAGAATAGTTCATTCAATTATTTTGGATTTACAACAACGATGTCTCCTTGGCGAGAAATTGCCATTAATGTTTATGGTGAATTGGGCTATCAAGAACCTTCAGCCTACAGTTCCTCACATACACGAGGCTTACAAAGTTGGATTTTATATGAATTGGCGATTACCAATGGTGCGCCAGATGGTGCATTTCCAGGCGTTATCCCATTTAGTGTCAATAGTGAGGCCAATTTATATCAATCTTTCAGTTTTAACACTGGCAATAAAGCTTTTGAAGGTCGAGTTTTTATCAATCCTTTTATTCAAGAAGAAAATCATATTCTACAACACTTGGGGCTCGGATTTGCCGGTAGTGCCATGACGGCAGTTAATCAAATTGGATTGCCCGCCTATTTATCTATTGGTCGAAACGTTATTTTTCAATTTGAAAGCCTAGAAAAATATAGTATTGCCCAAGGACCACGTAGTCGAATTCATCCACAAATGATATGGACCCATCATCAATTTTCTATCATGGGCGACTATATCATTTCAACACAACATTTAGCCAACGGCTTTGATACCAATATCGAACAGTACCCAACGATTCAACAAGTCAATCATGCCAGACAAATCTTGTTATTATGGAATCTTACGGGTGAAGATTTTTCATGGTCATCCTTCTACGAACCTCATCAAAATTTTAGGCCTTTTGAAAAACAAGCCCTTGGTGCTTTTCAATTGGGTTTTCGTTTATCTTCACTTAGCCTTGATCCCAGTGTTTTTCAAAGCAGTTATGTCAATGATTCAGGACAAACGCAATATAATTATTCAGATCCACGAACCTCCGTTCAACAAGCCCAGGCTTATGGTGTCGTCCTGAATTGGTTATGGAATAAAAATTTTCGCTTATCCACTGAGTTTTCATATACGCGTTATAAAGGTGGCTGCTCAACGGGGGCTTTGCAATCCCCTATCAACCCCGGATGTTTAACTGCACCCAATGATTATATTGCCCAACCCGGCAGTCAAGTTATTGACCGCCCAGCTGAAGTCGTCATGCTCCAACAAGCCAGCATTGTTTTTTAATTGTGCCATATGGTCAAAATATAAAATAATGTGATATAATTAAGTCTTCTTAAATATTAAGAGCTAAATACATGCAAAATGAAACCATCGACTTAAATAAGTTGCTTTCTGAATATCCCAACATGAGTGAACTCAGCAAACGAAGCTGGATAGCATATGGGCTAAATAATGAACTAACTGACTTATTGGATGTCTTTTCTGAAGATATCCAATTAGCCCGATACTGCAGAGAAATCCCCCAACTCATTCATCAATTAAAAACAAAAAGCCTTCATTGGTTATTCCAAAAAAATATTCTAACTAATGAGACACGAGATCTTGGCGGTTATCATATGCTTTATCATTGCCTCCATGCCAGTCGATTAAATCCAACGGATCCTAGACCCATTGAAATAGTCAGTCTATTCTTACAAAATGGGACAGACATCTTTTCTCTAAATCTTGTAAATCTTGATCGTTGTTATAAATTTTCTGCAATTGAAATGGCCGCATCCAATTTAGATGTTAGAATGGTTGAATTTCTATTAGACCACGATGCAACTCCCTGCGAAACAGGTGATAATCCTGAAACAAGAAACGCCATTTATTATGCCAATCATCCAATCCCAGTAGCCACCAATGTAGAAAAAAGCAAAAAACAAATTTTCAATCTATTTTATCAATACGGTTATGGTATCGATATGGATGTTGAAGCTTATGAAAGACATCGAAATCTTATTTAATAATTTATGGGCATGTACGCTAAGGCGCTTTTATTTGGTGATGGACTTACACCTTTATGAAAAATCTGCTATCATGCTCTTTTTTTGTTGCTGATTAAAAAATTATGGAACCATACGTTAACGTCGCCGTTCAAGTCGCACGGCAAGCCGGGGAATTTATTCGCCGAAATCAAGAGCAAGCTGCTTTTTTAGAAGTTAAACATGATCCTGTTAAAGGTGATTCTACCCTTGTAGATACCCAAGCAGAACAAATGATCATTCAAACCATTCGAAAAAAGTTTCCCAAGCATAATATTCTCTCTGAAGAATGTGGTTTCATAGACAATCAAAGTGATACCACCTGGATTATTGACCCCCTCGATGGTACTAAAAACTATCTACACGGTATTTCTCATTATGCGGTCTCCATTGCCGTACAAATCAAAAATCAAATCGAACATGCCGTCATTTTTGATCCCATTCGACATGAATGCTTTACAGCAAGCCGCGGACGTGGTGCACAAATGAATAATCGACGCATTCGCGTCAGTCAAACTCCTCTGATTAATCATGCCCTGATTGGCCTTGGAAAGTTAAACCATCATGAATATTCGCCTGATGAAATTAAACGTCTAAATACATTTTGTCGACAACTCCAAAGCACACGTAAAATGGGCTGTGCCTCACTGGATATCGCGTATGTGGCTTGCGGTAGACTCGATGGCTATATTGCCAATCAAATCAACGCATGGGATTGTGCGGCAGGAATGCTTTTGATCATTGAAGCAGGTGGTGTGGTCACCGATTTTAAAGGTGAGTCTCAACATTTACCCCATCAACAACTGATGGTCAGTAACATCAAACTCAATAAAAACTGGCTCGAACAAGCCCATCAAATCTGATAAAAAAGAGACCACTCGGTCTCTTTTTTTAATTCTCATTTATAATTTAATAGCGTGTAATTGATTTATAATACAACTAGCATCCTCTGTTTTAAACATCGTTTCTATAAAAGATCTTGTTGTAGCGGATAAATACATTGACTGGGAATTGCTCAAATTTTCATGTTTTTCATTCAATACACGACTATGTAATAATAGGCCTGCACCACATATGACAATACTCGCAATCATGAGAGCGCTAGTCAATAAAGGCAACATACTCCAAGTTGCCAATACTGAAAGCAATCCGCCACTTAAAATCAAGATTGACAAAGCTGTCTCTAGAATAGCCATTTCTTGATACCAACGTGACATGCTCATGGGGGCTTCAAAGGCATATATCAATAATAATGGCAAAGCTGAAATACCCAGAAATAACCAAGGTAGGGCCACAGGAGTTAACAATAACAATGGTAATAGTATTGCGGTGAAAGTACACATCCCAGCAAAAGGAATGGAACAAATAAATTTTAAGGAACCATAATCTCTCTCAAAATCACACCTGGCAGCTAAATCAAAAACATTTAAAAAATTTTTCAATAATACAGCAGCATTCAAAGAGCCAGAACTTTGTTGTAATTGACGTGATAAAATCAACATCCCAACATAGGCATGGTTCTTATGCGCTAATTCAATAAGTCTGTCAAGGTCCTGAAAAGCTTGATAAGATTGACTTAATCTATCAGCAATTTCTTGGTTTGATATATTCTGCTGTTTTTGAAAAATTTCATCCTTGGCTTTATTGGAAAGCTTGCTCACATTCGATAATGGATTCAAAAATTCAAAAGTGGCATCTATCATGGGTAAATTTAATTCACAAGGCATAACATCATCTCCAAAAAATTATCCCAATAATATCATCTCTCTGAATTCCGATCAACTTTTCATCTTATTGGCTGTGATTGAAACAAACTATCCACGTTCCAATTAAAGCTTGCTCCCACATGCCGGGAAAATTGTTCTACAACACTTGGTTTTTCTGTGTAATCGACCACATCATCCACTTTGATCACTTGTCGAATCAGATCACCTGTACTACCAAATCCATCAATAAGGCCTCGCGCAAGGGCATCTTGTCCCGTCCAAGGTAGGCCAGAAAATGTTTCATCATCGATTTTTAAACGTTCACCCCGCCCTTCTTTCACTTTTGCAATAAATTGTTGATGAATCTCATCAATCATTTTTTGCATTAATATTTTTTGTTCAGGATTCACGGGAGAAAAAGGATCCATCATGGCCTTATTTTTACCGGCAATCATTAATCGTCTGGAGACACCAAATTTTTTCATTAATTCATCAAAACCAAAACCATTGTAAACCACACCAATTGAACCCACGATAGAGGCTGGATTAGCATAAATTTTATCAGCCGCCGCCGCAACATAATAAGCCGCCGAAGCACAAGACTCGGTACAAACAGCATAAACCATTGTTTTGGGATATTGTTGTCGATAGTATTTCAATAAATTAAACATATAATCGGCTTGTACAGGACTACCACCAGGACTATTAATACGTAAAATTAAAGCTTTTAAATTGGGGCTTTTATAAGCTTTATCCAATGCTTTGCTCATGTTATCAGAACTTGCCATGGTTCCATCACCTATTTCACCTTTCAAGTCAATTAAACCAACATGTGGGCGAAGGCTCATTTGTTTTTCTGATAGCATATCTAAGGCAACTTGGAATGCAAAAAATCCAAGAACCGCAATCCATAGAAAACGTTTGCACCATATCCAATACTTTTGATGACGTTGTTGTTTCATAAAATCAAAAACCATTTTATTCAATAAGGCCTGAGCATCAAGATTTTGATCAAAAGACATAAGTTTCCCTTGAAATTTCTAAAATATCCTCCATTTTAAATATATAAGTATTTAAAAGCAAACAAAGTGAGAAAATCATGCGATTTGATAAATTAACCACCTCCTTCCAACAAGCTTTAGCAGAAGCTCAATCTCAAGCATTAGGATATGAAAACAATTTCATCGAACCTGAGCATCTCCTCCAAGCGCTTTTAGAGGAGCCCAGCGGAACTTGTCGTCCCCTTTTGGTCCAATCAGGGGTTAATATTGCAGAACTTAAATCGCGCCTCCAAAAACGTATTTTAGGCTTTGCCAAAGTGTCTAACACACAAGACATCCATGTTTCCAATCATCTTATGCGTTTGCTCAATCAAACGGAAAAATTAGCGCAAAACCATCAAGATCAATATATTCCAAGTGAGTGGTTTATTTTAGCTTCAGCACAAGATACCACCCCCTATGGAGAGATGCTCAAAGAGTGTGGCGTCAAAGCACCAACCATTGAAAATCATATTAAATCCTTACGTGCTGGTGAAAATGTCACCGACCCTAATGCAGAAGATCAACGCCAAGCCTTAAAAAAATATACCATTGATATGACCGAAAGAGCTGAAAATGGCAAACTGGATCCTGTCATCGGACGTGATGATGAGATTCGTCGTACCATTCAAGTTTTGCAACGTCGTACCAAAAATAATCCTGTGCTCATCGGTGAGCCTGGTGTTGGAAAAACCGCTATTGTTGAAGGTTTAGCTCAACGCATCATCAATGGTGAAGTGCCTGAAGGTTTAAAAAATAAAAAGTTATTGTCTTTAGATATGGGCGCATTGATTGCTGGCGCGAAGTTTCGTGGTGAATTTGAAGAAAGACTCAAAGCCGTTCTCAATGATTTAGCCAAGCAAGAGGGCCAGATTATTTTATTCATCGATGAATTGCATACTATGGTGGGTGCTGGTAAAGCAGAAGGAGCCATGGATGCCGGGAATATGCTAAAACCTGCCTTGGCACGTGGTGAGTTACATTGTATTGGTGCCACCACTCTAGATGAATATCGACAATACATTGAAAAAGATGCGGCCCTTGAAAGACGCTTTCAAAAAATCTTTGTCAAAGAACCCAATGTTGAAGATACCATTGCGATATTACGTGGCCTGAAAGAAAAATATGAGGTCCATCATGGGGTGGACATCACCGATCCGGCTATTGTTGCAGCGGCAACCTTATCTCATCGTTATATCACCGATCGTCAATTGCCTGATAAGGCCATTGACTTGATTGATGAAGCCGCCAGTCAAATTCGCATGGAAATTGACTCCAAACCAGAAAGTCTAGATAAGCTGGAAAGACGTTTGATTCAGTTAAAAATTGAGCGAGAAGCACTCAAAAAAGAATCCGATGAAGCATCCAAAAAACGCTTAAAAGATTTGGAGCATGCCATCGATGATTTGGAAAAACAATATGCAGATTTGGCAGAAATCTGGAAGGCAGAAAAAGCTCAACTTCAAGGTTCGACTCATATTAAAGAAGCTCTAGAAAAAGCTAAAAATGAATTAGAGGCTGCTCGTCGCTCAGGCGATTTAACCAAAATGTCTGAATTGCAGTATGGTAAAATTCCTGAGTTAGAAAAGCAACTTACACAAGTAGCTGAAAATAAGCCTCACGAAAATAAGCTTGTTCGCAATAAAGTCACTGAAGAAGAAATCGCAGAAATTGTTTCAAAATGGACAGGTATTCCTGTATCCAAGATGTTAGAAGGTGAAAAAGAAAAACTCCTTCAAATGGAACATGCGCTGCATCAAAAACTCATTGGTCAAAATGAAGCCGTAAGCGCTGTTGCCAATGCCATTCGTCGTTCTCGTGCAGGACTTTCTGATCCGAACAAACCCATCGGTTCCTTTTTATTCTTAGGACCAACAGGTGTCGGTAAAACTGAACTTTGCAAAGCACTGGCCGGTTTTTTATTTGACACAGAAGAGGCGTTGGTTCGTATTGATATGTCAGAGTACATGGAAAAACATGCTGTTGCCCGACTCATCGGGGCACCTCCTGGGTATGTGGGCTATGAGGAAGGAGGTTACTTAACAGAAGCCATTCGAAGACGTCCCTATTCGGTGATTTTATTTGATGAAATTGAAAAAGCCCATCCTGATGTATTTAATATTTTATTACAAGTATTAGATGACGGTCGTTTGACTGACAGTCAAGGACGTACTGTTGATTTTCGCAATTCCGTCGTGGTCATGACATCCAATTTAGGCTCCCATTTGATACAAGAAATGGGAGGCAAAGAAAGTTACACACACATCAAAGAACAAGTCATGCAGTTGGTGGCGAAGCATTTCCGGCCTGAATTTGTCAACCGAATCGACGAAGCAGTGGTATTTCATTCCTTAACCGCCGCTCAAATCAAGCAAATAGCCAATATTCAAATTGCCAAACTGCAAAAACGCTTGGCTCAACAAGATATTGAATTAAAAATTGGAAACGATGTGATGGATTATCTCTCTGAAATTGGGTTTGATCCTGTCTATGGTGCAAGACCCTTAAAAAGAGTCATTGAGCACAGGTTGGTGAACCCTCTTGCGCAAGAACTTTTAGCTGGGAAAATCTCACCTAAAAGCCATGTGGAGAGCATTTTAAAAGATAGTGAAATATCCTTTAAAATTAAAGCATAATCAGCTTATCGGGTGAGCTTAATCGCAATGCTCACCCAATTTTGAAAAACGCTCAAAATCTTCTAAAGTATTGATATCTTGACCCGGCATTGTTAGGGCTTGTTGTAAACGTATTTGCATACCTATCGATAAAGCCCTTAATTGCTCCAAACACTCCAATTGTTCTAAGTCACTCATGGGGGCTTGCACAAAGCGCTGTAAGCTTTCATTACGATAAGCATACAATCCAATGTGTCGGTAAGCTTTGGGTAAGGCTTTAGGTCGTTCTCGATAATAAGGTATGGGACTTCTTGAAAAATACAAGGCTTTTTCATCTTCAGTCATGACCACTTTGACACAATTGGGATTTTGCCAATCTAAAATCTGCTCAATCGGCCAATACAATGTTGCCCAATCATGATTTTTATCTTCTAACAATCCAGCCACTTGCACCATCAGTTCAGGAGGCATTTGTGGTTCATCCCCTTGAACATTGACGATGATTTCACCAGCCCCTATGCCTAATAATCTGGCTGCTTCAGCCACCCTATCGGTTCCACTTTGATGAGTGCTAGAGGTCATCACCACATTCGCCCCAAAACTTTGAGCAATTTTAAAAATACGTTCATCATCGGTTGCAATGGTTAAAGATTTGGGGTAAGCAAGACACGCTTGGCGATACACATGTTCTAAAATCGACTGACCATTGACTTCGAGTAATAATTTACCTGGTAAGCGACTGGATGACATGCGAGCCGGAATGATGATGTGAAAAGCATGATTCATTTGTTTTCCCATTCTTCCAAAGACAAATGGCGTGCATCTTCTGCAATCATGACCGGAATGTCATTGCGGATGGGATATGCTAATTTATCAAAGTAGCACCAAAGTTCTTTCTTTTTCAACTCAAGATGTCCTTTACAAAGTGGACAGACCAATATACTTAATAATTTTTTATCCATTTGATTTGCCTTGTGTCACGTGGTCACGAATGTAGACCGGTTCAAAATGCAGCGCATCTGTTGACTGTAACAAATTTGCTTCTAACATTTCAATCATTGCATAAGCTTTAGGCGTGATATTCATTTCAGCAATAATTGACCAGTTTTTAGGAATTTGAGCTTCATACTCATGAAAATGATAACCTGCTAGTACAAACGAACCCTTTGGATTAGGGATATTGGCCATCTCATGAACCTGCTCTTTAGCTTCCCAATAATCTTTTGGATACAAAGCCCAATAAACTTGCTGCATTCTTGCATCCATCACACTTAAAATAGTTTCATTAGGATATTTTGACCGGGCCATCCAGGCAAACCACGCCAAATTACTAACTGGGTAAATGGGTAGTTGATGGGGAAAAGCAAGTCCTTTGGCAACCGCACACGCCACACGCAGTCCAGTGAAGCTTCCAGGCCCACGGCCGACCAAAAGGCCTTGAAGATCTTGAAGCTTGATATGAGCTTCTTTTAAAAGCTCATCAATGTGTTGCAAAATGGTTTGTGCATGGGTACGAACTTCAGCCTGTTCTCGTTCATATAATTGTTCCCCAACTTTCAAGGCAAAAGTCGCGCAGTCTGTTGATGTGTCAATTGCTAACCAAACCATCAAATATTTTTCCAAATACAAAGATGTTATTTTGCAGGATTTTGATAAAAAAATCAAAAAATATAATAGATGGCCTGCTGCCAATGAAGTGTCTTAACATTCCCAAACTGCTTGGCATAAGGGAACATTGGAAACACCAATGAGCTCAGCATGAGGAAACTCCTCATGAAAACGCTGCTAGGTTTTAAACATTTAAGGATATATCTCAATGGTGTTCTGGTAATTTTAAAAGCCGAGGAAACATATTTAATTCCGGTTTTTACTGTATTTTCCAAAATTATAGCTCATTTTATCATGTAAAAAAGGGAAACACCTCCTGGCTCCATGTTTTTATACTTGGTTTTTTAAGTGCTTTAATGGATATTCATCTAGATTGAGGCTCACAGGAGATGGTACAAAAATCTGCATCATATGTTTTTTTAATTAATTTGAGTTTGAGCCAATAACCAGCTTTCGTATTCACGTCAAGATTTAAGGAGTACCCCCTCGAGAATCTACTAAATTTTTTTATATAAGAAAATATTGGCCAACTGTACGCTAATAGACCGTTTCGCCCTCTACTATTTACTCATATTTGGCTGAAGCCATCATTTCTTCCAGCAACTGATGAAATGAAATCCCAACAGCATTAGCTATTTCTGGACAAATCGACAATGGTGTAAAACCTGGATGAGTATTAAGTTCCAAAATATAAAATTCATTTTTAGTTTCTTGATATATAAACTCCACTCGAGCCATACCATTACAACCTAAAGCTTTATAGGCTTTTTCTGCTAATGAAAGTAAAGCTGAATAAGATTCCTTTGATATAGGTGCAGGCATCAAATGTCGCGTAAAACCTTCAGTATATTTGGCTTCGTAATCATAAAATCGTTTATTAATCAGTTGAATTTCAAGGGCACCTAAAGCTTCGCCATTCAAAACGCCAACTTGCATTTCACGACCCTGAATATATTCCTCCACCAAGATATCACCATAAGCGAATGAGTAATCGGAAAAGAAAAAATCATCTCCTTCAAATATGATTTCCACACCCACACTCGAACCTTGATTAACCGGTTTTATCACATAGGGTCTTGGCATAGGATCATCTTGATAACCCATATCGGCAGATATTAAGATTGATTTCGCTTGAGAAAACTCATGCGCCAAAAACAATTCTTTGGATTTGACCTTATCAAAAGCAAGTGCCGAAGCTAAAACGCCACTATGGGTATAAGGAATACGCAGCATATTGAGCAAACCTGGTAAGCAGCCATCTTCACCATAAGTACCATGTAAAGCATTAAAGACCAAATCAGGTTGAACCTTCGCTAAAACTTCTGCAATATCAGCACCCATATCAATGGAAGTCACTTGATATCCCATTGCAACCAAAGCATTTTCAATGCCTTGACCGCTGGATTTAGAAACCTCACGTTCTGCCGACATACCACCATAAATCAAAGCAATATGTTTTTTTCCTTGAGTAGATGCGATGTGAATATTGGAGTGCGTTTTATATTCGGTAAAGTAATGTGGATTCATCTGAATGCCCTTTTTCTGAAGAATATGGGAATTATACCATTTTTATCTGAGAATCCTATCCACCAAGGTTTTAACTATTGAAAATATTGCTTAATTCAAAATATTACATACATTTGAAATGTATGTAATATTCAAATAAACTATGCAAGACCCATTTATACCCGATAACAGAGAATAATGGCATACACATCAAGCATAAGTTCTCTGACCAATGTTATATTTCTGAAGTCACCGATTCTTTCACCATTTCATCAATAAATTGTAAGATATGTTGCTCTGAACGCGTCCATGGCATAGACGGTAAACTTTTCTTAATTTCTGCACCGTAATGTCGTGCCGCAAGCCTTGGGTCACCAATAATTAAAACACCTTTGTCTTTTTCTGTTCGTATCAAGCGACCAATCCCCTGTTTTAAGGCAATAATGGCTTGAGGAAGTTGCAGGGTATCGAAAGGCTCTTGACCTTTTTGTTTTAAATAACGCATTTTCCCAGCCATCAAAGGCTCATGAACATTGGCAAAAGGAAGTCTATCAATAGCGACACAAGACAAGGCATCTCCCTGTACATCCACCCCTTCCCAGAAACTTCCTGTTCCCAAGAGAACTGCTCGCCCATGCTCTTTAAAAATATGGAGAAGCTGGCTTCTATCTTGGCTTCCCTGCACCAAAATCGGAAAATCATGTGTTCGGTTTACCAGATACTCGGAAGCCCATTGTAAAGCTTTATGACTGGTAAAAAGAATAAAAGTCTTGCCTCCCAAGCGTTGAATAATCGGCCAAATTCTTTCGATAAATACCTGGTGATACTCCCTATCACTCACATCCGGTAGACCATGCGGAATATAAAGTCTGGCATGACTCTCCCAGTCATAAGGACTTTCCCACGCGGCATATTGAACATCAGAAAGACCTAAAGATTGTGAAAACCAATCAAAATGCTCGCCACTTCGAAGTGTGGCTGATGTAAAAATAAGACTTGCCTCCAAAGATTTTAATAGTTCTCGAACTTGTTCTGAGACATCAAAGGGCGACCATTGAAATCGAGCATGTTTTTTAAGTGCTTGCATCCATGCAATACCACTAGATTGATGGGATGTGCATTGCTGCATACTTTCCAACAACAAACCCAGTCGTTCCTGCCAACGTTGCTCGGGTGGCATGGGTAGTTTGGTTAAAATTTGCATGAGATGTTGACAGGCTTCTATCCAATCCTCAAGCGGCAGCATTCCCATTTTTTGAGCCTGATGAATTTCTAGCGTTTGAGGATTTTGAAAATAATGTTCTAGAAACTGTTCGACTTCTTTTTCAATTTGTTGAATTTGTTTTTTTAACTCTAGGTGCAAAGAACTATCTAAAAATGTGGTTGAATCCAATTCATTTAATAATCGCATCAGTTGCGCAGTTGAAAAACTTTGGCTGTAAAATTGTAAAGCGGTTTCTGGTAATTGATGTGCCTCATCAAAAATAAAGATTTCAAAACGCGGTAGAATGGAACCAAATCCTTCTTTTTTCAAACGAGAATCGGCAAAAAACAAATGATGATTGACCACCACACAATCTGCTGCCATTGCCTGCTGACGCACTTTATACATAAAACAATCAGACTGTACAGGACAGCGACTAGCAAGACAATTCTCAGCATGTGCGGTTAGCCCAAACCAAATAGGTGCATCGACTGCCACCTGTTGCACTTCTGATTTTTCACCGATTTTTAATGAAGGCAATTGTTCATGAATATGGGCAATCTCTTGCAAATATCCTGGTGGTGAGGCATTTGATTGTAAAGTTTCTTCGATATGATGGCGGCATAAATAGTTATCTCGGCCTTTGAGATTCACAACCGTTCGAGCAATGCCCAAGGCTTTCAATATTCGAGGGATATCTTGCCCAACCAATTGATCTTGTAAGGTCTTGGTGGCGGTTGAAATCAATACCTTTTTGCCGCTCAGTAAAGCAGGGATTAAATAAGCAAAAGTTTTTCCGGTACCGGTTGCTGCTTCGGCAACCAATGTCGACTGATCATCAATAACCTTTTGGATGGCTTTAGCCATTTCCAGTTGTTGTACTCGAGGATTAAAATAAGGTAATCCTTTTGCCAATACCCCGTTAAGACCAAAAATACCATCCAGTGAATGCTTACTCACTCGGCCAATCTTTCTCTAGGTACTGCAGTTTGTTTTCCACATTTTGCCAATCTTTAGCATCTGTCGGAGATTCTCTTTTAGTGGTGATATTAGGCCATTTTTGCGAGAGCTCTCGATTGAGTTCTATAAATTGTTTTTGTTCGCCGGCCAAATCATCTTCAGACATGATGGCATTGACCGGACATTCGGGTTCACATAAAGCACAATCAATACACTCATCAGGATTGATGACTAAAAAGTTAGGACCTTCATAAAAGCAATCAACAGGACATACTTCTACACAATCAGAAAATTTACAACGAATACATTGTTCTGTTACTACAAATGCCATTACTAAACTCCGTTTATCAAAAATAATAAAAATTATATCACCATTCAAAAATAAACAGTATGCGTTGAACAAGAATAATGACGAATTTCTTCTCACAATAACAATAAAAAAAAACCAAAAAGCATTTATTTAAGGTTCCTTAGGAATCCAACACTTCTTAAAATATCTCTAAAATACTCAAGCACACCTAACATAAAAATAAGTATTTTTGTAATCTCCCGCTTGATAGCCCTCCGATAAGAATATGATAAAAATAGCCTGTGCTAGGGGAGCTCCACTAACTTGCGTTGAACTCCAATACCATGATCAACTAAATTTGATTCTATGTTTTGCATGGTCGGGCTCGCAACTGTTCCACATGGACTTGAATCTGAACTCCCATAACTCATTTCACAGCGCGCGGGTAGGTACCAAGCAGAGTATCCATTTATAGAATAGTCATTACAAACGCCACCTGCATACTGATTGGCTAAATATGAAGTTGACAATGCCGTGACGATGTCTAAGGTATTTTGAACACCATTGCCATCATTATTTGCATTCGTTGCCGTACATGTTCCTAAGCTATCATCACATCCTGGTTGCCATTCGATAGCCCCTGCAACATCTTCCATTGCAACAACTTTGCCAGCAAATACATACCCGGATTCATAAACACTGCCATAGGTTAAAATATTGACATTCCCGGTCACTGTATTTGTGTTAGTACCTGCAAAACTCACTGAAATAGGGGCTGGATTCAAAACACCTGGTTCCGCGCCAGGTTGTGCTCCCGGTGTTATAGTAAAAACACATGAACCCCCAGATGCAATATCACAGTGACTAGATCTCGACTTTAGCCATTTAAGCCGCTATTGATAGCAGGTATATCAAGCTTTCAA
>CAZNFJ010000008.1:49158-55432 GCA_964572685.1 uncultured Legionellaceae bacterium | reverse complement strand
TTGAAAGCTTGATATACCTGCTATCAATAGCGGCTTAAATGGCTAAAGTCGAGTTTTTAATACTTTTAATAAATGATATAATTTTTATCAAATTTATTATTTATTTTTCAAAATGGTCTATACTTAAGGTGAAAGAAAGATAAAGGAATGGTTATGAACACAAGATTCAAATGGTTGTTAATGGCTGTTACTTTAATAAGTTTGAGTGCTTGCTCCACCAATCAAATTGGTACGACTGCTGGAGGAGCGACCGGTGCAGCTGTGGGTTACGCTGTATCGAAAAATGCTTGGGGAGCCGCCATTGGTGGTGGAGCAGGTGCTCTTGTTGGACATGAGTTAACAAAAAATAATTAACGGTTATACTGAAGCTGTAACGGAGGGTAGTCCCTTGGTCGCAAATGAACGTTTCGATCGCGCACTTAAAGTTTCCAATGCGCGTATTTTATCAGCGGTATACTTTGGCTTATTAGCCGTGGTTTTTACGCTTGGTCTCGATGCACTTTTCTATGTATTGGGAGTTTTTCAAGTGATACCCCTGTTCGAAGGAACGCTGTTGGCCATGTTTACAGCTTCAGTATTCGGTGCTTTGTTTGGTGAAAAAATTGTTCACGCTCATGCACCCTACAAATGTAGAGTATTTTTTTGGGGTTGGTTCATGACCATCCTTGCCCTACCTTTTTATGATTTGGGATTGCTTTATTTTTTCATACAAGAACATCATGAGTTCATTACCGACATGCATTTTCTAAATGTTTTTAAACTTTACGGCTTTGTCTTATTGGAGAGTTTTATACTTGTCGAATTTTGGTTAGGTTTCCTTGCTGGTCTAGCTGCTCTTTATTTACGTCACCGAATCATCTATTATATCTATGACTCCAAAGATGAATAAATTTAAATATGCTTTTTCAACCCCTCTTAAACGAATTACGACATGGCGAGGTCGTGATAACACCGACCAATCGCTTGCAACGTGAGCTCTTATGGCACTATGCCAACCATTATCAGCAAACAACTTCCATTAAACCTCTATGTTTTTCATATGAGTCTTTTTTGCAGCACTGGTTTGATCAACAACTTTTTCAAAAGCCATTGTTGTCACCGCCCATTAGCTTAAGTAACTGGCAATTTTATCTACTTTGGAAAACCGTTGCCGAAAAATATACACCTCGCCCCTTAAATCACTTTGAAATCAAACAAGCCATATCCGCCTATAAAAATTGTGCATTGGCACAGAGTCCGCCGAACGGTTCAGATTTTTTATACACCCCTATCGCCGAACAATTTCAAAAAATTGTGACCGAACTAGAGGATATCTTAGAAAAAAATCAATGGATAGCACCGGCTTCTCTCGCTAATTATTTGCTTCAAACAAACTATCCTTTTCAACATCAAAAAATCACCTGGGCTTTTTTTGACTGTTTTCATCCGCAGCAAGATGCCCTCATTGCTCACATGACTAATCAGGGTATCGCACATGATTTTTTTGACTTCCCCCATCAAGATTCACCGAATTCTTCTCACCAAACCTATGTCGCTCCCGATACAGAAACAGAAATGCAACAACTGATCCAATGGATTAAGGTTCAACAAGATAAAGGACTTCAACGCATTGGTGTGGTTGTCCCGGACTTGAGTCAACAAGCCAAACCTTTACAACGATTACTCAAACAGCACTTTGTTGATTCTGATCTGCGTTTTTCACTAGGTGAAGCTTTATGGAGTTTTCCAATAGTCAAACATGCACTGATGTTACTAAAACTAAAATCCGATGAAGCACTTTCTAGAGAACAATGCAAGGTTCTGCTCACATCACCTTTTATTCATAGTGAAGGTCCAAGACAAAACTTATTACAACATCCCATTTTTCAAGAACCTTTTATTCCCTTTGATATTTTCCTTGAAAAAACCAAATCAATTTTACCGCAACTTTCTGTGCTAGAGACGTTTCCAAAAATAGCCAGTCCTCCAGAATGGATTTCTTTTTTTCAAAAAAGATTGATCAATTTAGGTTTTCCTGGCTCAGTACCACTCAACGAGAACAACCAAAAAATTCTAGCTAAATTTTATACCATAATAGAAACCCTTCAAACCATATCACTGGTCATTCCCAAAATCAGTGCATCAGAAGCACTGGATTTCTTGGAAAAATCGACTCAAGACGCCATTCATCAACCCCCTCAAAACTATCAGGGCATTCATTTCATGGGTTGGTTGGAGTCTTCAGGTTTTTGTGGCGATGCACTGTGGATTTGTCATTTTCAAAGTCATTTGGTGCCACAACCCATTCAATTTTCACCCTTACTACCCATTCACTGGCAAAAAAAACATTCGTTGGCTCGAACACAAAGTGATAAAGAGCTTGAAATGGCCCAAAACATGTTGCAACGATTTATCAACGCACATGCACAAGCCCCTGTGATCATTTCTCATGCTAAAACCAAAAATGAAGAACCACTTTGGCCGTCGCCATTATTGCCAGAATGGACTCGTTATTGCCCCAAAGAAATTCATGTAGAATCGGCTTTACTTGAAAATATCGTACAAGACTATACGATTCCTTTACAAGACAAAAGCCATCTTCCCAAGGGGGGTTATCAAGTACTTGCAAGCCTAGCTAATTGCCCTTTCCAAGCCTTTGCCAATTACCGCTTACATAGTCAATCCTTGCTACAAGAAGAAGTTGGTTTAAATCCCAGTGAACGCGGTCGCATGATGCACCGTGCACTACAATACATTTGGCAGGAATTAAAAGATCAACATAGCCTCAAACAACTCCAGGAAAATGACACAAAAAATCTTTGTCTTCGTGCCATAGATAAGACCTTAACTGAGTTTAAAGATCGACCCTTTTCACTCGACAAACTCATGATAACCCTAGAACGCCAACAACTTTTTGAATTAATTCAACCTTACCTAGAATGGGATAAACAACGCGAGTATTTCCAAATTGAAGGCGTCGAAAAAAGCATTTCGCTGACAATTGATGATTGGAGTTTTGAATTACGTTACGATAGGCTGGATAAATTAGCAAACGGCGACCTGGTGATGATCGATTATAAATCCAAAATCCCCTCTCCCTTGCCCTGGGAAGATATGCGTCCCATTCATCCACAAATTCTCATGTACGCACTAGCGCAAGAATCGATTCGTTATTTACTATTTGTTGCCATCAATCCCAAAGAGTTAAAGACAACCGGGTTTGGTATCGATAAACTTGAACCTTACACGCTTAAAACATCCAAAGAGCCATGGGAAAACTGGCAACATAGATGGTATGGGGTACTCAAAACATTGATTGAGGAATTCAAATCAGGAAACATCGCTCCCACGCCACTATCAGCCAAGACTTGTCGATATTGTCATAATCGGGACATCTGTCGACAAGAAAGTCAGGCTGCTAATGAAGAAGATTAAAATAGATTATTTATGATTAAACAAAAGACTTATAGATTCTTCGTCATTGATACATTTAATCGCTTTTGCCAGCATTTCATCGAGTGACAATACACGAATTTTCCCACAAGCTTCGGCTTCTTTTGATAAAGGAATGGTATCAGTGACAACAATTTCATCAAAAACAGATTGTGTAATGTTTTGAATTGCTGGTCCAGAAAATACAGGATGCGTTACATAAGCTCTCACACTCAAAGCACCGCGTTTTTTTAACTCATCAGCAGCACCACAAAGCGTACCAGCGGTATCTACAATATCATCAATCAGTATACAGTGACGTTCTTTAACATCACCAATGATATGCATAACTTCAGATTTATTAGGTCCACTACGTCTTTTATCAATAATGGCCATATCAGAATGCAATAATTCTTTTGACATCGCACGTGCACGAACAACACCGCCGACATCAGGAGACACGACCATGCCTTTCTGATAATGTTGATTAACAATATCATTGCGCATTAATAAGGTAGTATACACATTATCAACGGGCATATAAAAGAAACCTTGGATTTGATCAGCATGTAAATCAACCGTTAATACCCGATTAATACCCACACTCGTCATCATATCAGCTACAATCTTGGCTGTAATAGGAACCCGTGCAGAACGAACTCTTCGGTCTTGTCTTGCATAACCAAAATAAGGCACCACGGCAGTAATTCGAGCAGCTGATGCACGTCTAAGCGCATCTGCCATACTAATCAATTCAATCAAATGATCATTAGCCGGCGCACATGTTGATTGAATAATAAAAACATCTTTTCCGCGAACATTTTCTAAAATTTCGACACAAGTTTCACCATCGCTAAAAGTACCCACATGGGCCTTACCCAATTCCAGGCCTAAATATTTCGCAATTTTTTTGGCTAATTCAGGATTGGCATTTCCGGAAAATAACATCATTGACATGTTGATTGCCTTTATCGTTGAGAGTATTTTATAAAATGGCTGGGGTGCTAGGATTCGAACCTAGGTATGCAGGGATCAAAACCCTGTGCCTTACCGCTTGGCGACACCCCATCTACTGCGGGATTTGACTAGAATTTACATCGCGTCAACGATGTGTATTTTGCTACTATGCTTCTGTTTTGTCAACTGTATTTTTTAATTTTTTTAAAAAAACTTGAACCTTATGAACTCAAAATAAAGATTTATAATCTAATTCTAGAATACCCATCATTGAAAATGTCTCTCGTTTAATAAATGTTGAATTTTTTGTCTCTAACATGCATTCTGTTCATAGTAAACATCATATTCTCTTTAATCTAAAGATTCTTATTTTCGTGGTGACCAATGCAAAAGTTCCGTTGGAATTGGATCGCTTACGGTGTAAGGCCTTTTAGGCATAAGAGACTCAGCTGCTGTAATAGCCTCCTGTAGTTCCTTAATCATTTGATCTGGAGATATTTCACCTTGACCTTGCTCTTGAAGTAAAGAAGGTTTTTTTCGTGGTGACCAATGCAAAAGTTCCGTTGGAATTGGATCACTTCCGGTGTAAGGCCTTTTAGGCATAAGAGACTCAGCTGCTGTAATAGCATCCTGAAGTTCCTTAATCATTTTCATTGTAGAGGTTTCAGCTTCACGTGGTTCTTGCATGGAAATATTTTGCATAATATTGTTAAACATAGATTATTATTTGATGGTAATTGTATATCATCTATTACGCAATGAAAATATTTTTAAAATACCCTGGGCTTAGTTACCTATAATGAATTTTTCATTGATAAATATCTATTTAATTCTGAATCACTTGGTGCTTTCATCGAACGATGCTTTTTGTTTACTCAGATGAATTTCATTTCTAACTGCAGATTACTGCGTTCTGAAACATGATGAAGTAAAGAAGCTCATCATGACCGACCCACAAAATAACCATGCGCCCAACGGCGCATGCTATAGTGATTAATCACGAGAACCAACATATTTATCGTCAAAATAGTGACGTAATTTGGTTCTTAAGGTACCACGGCTCACGCCTAACATTAAGGCAGCTCGTGATTGATTGTATTTGCAGTGTTCCATGACACAACGAAATAAAGGTGTTTCTACTTCTTCTAAAACAAATTGATACAAATCAACAGGATCAGCTCCTTTTAATTCGGCAAAATAACGCTGTACGCATTGTGTAACACTCTCTGCTAATGATGTTGCTGAATCAGCAGCAATACTATTGTTTACATCTGTTGTCATGTTTTTACTCCTTAAACGTTTAAATTGTTAATCTCCATGAAAACCATGTCGATATAGGGTTAAATAACCAACCAAGTTGGATCAAATGGTAAGTTGTTAATGGTTAACTGGCCATTTTGTAATTTTAGATCAAAGATATATTGATCTTGTTTTTGTGCAATAACACCACTTTGAACCAAGGTTTCAATTTTATCAGTGGTTCGGCTTCTAGCCATTTGCGCATAATCGGTCGGAGCTTCTGTCATGGGGGCAGGTTCCAATCCAAGTTGTTGTTGGCTTTGAATTTGTTTTGCGACTAAATCAACCAACCAGTCCACCAATAGTTTTTGTGTTACACTCAAATGAGCTTCACCCATTAAAGTTTGCATTTGAGCTAAATTGATCAATGAATTTCTTTGAGGATCAGCGGGTAATGCGAGCTTCATATTTAAATCAATAGTGCCTTTGTTTAAGCTTAAATGGAAGTTATTCACATCCAAATTTGCACCATACTTCAATAATTCAGGAATAGTGGTAATCACACCTAAAAATCCTTTATTTCTAAAGCTGGGTGAAGCATTTTGTTGTGGATAAAGCGATTGCTGTGCTTTAGCCAAAGCACTGGCATTAATTTGACTAATTTGAA
>CAZNFJ010000008.1:0-49058 GCA_964572685.1 uncultured Legionellaceae bacterium | reverse complement strand
TAAAGCGATTGCTGTGCTTTAGCCAAAGCACTGGCATTAATTTGACTAATTTGAATATCTACGGCTGATGAGCCCACTTTCAAACCATTTATTTGCGCAGATTCAACCTGACCTTTAAACTGCGTAGAAAATTGGTCCTTATTAATATCAGCTTGATTGGCCATTTTAAACTGATTTAATTGCAGAGCTTGGCCCATATTCAATTGTTCAAGAGCCATACTTGCCTGACCAACATAAATCCCAACAGGATTTAAATGAAAATCATATTTTGTTTGAAAAGCTTTTAAATCAATTACTTGTTCTTGTTTATGAATATCAAGATTCACCAAATTCAGTTGACCTTTAATTTTATCCAAATTTGTGGTTAAAGTATTTTTTAAAGTGAGCCCCCCCCATACGATTTCAGAACTTTGATCTTTTGCAATCAATTTAAATGCAGGGACTTCTGTTTTCCAATGAGTATGCATCAGAAAGTCCAAAGCCATACGCACATGTATCATGGGGAAAACTGATTTATCGGAGAACTCTATAGATTGAGTTTGTTGAGAATCAAAGGGCCATTTTAAAGTGGTCGCAGCATAGCCTACACCAAAAAAAGGTTTCCAATTATGAAGCACCACAGGACCATGGAAAATTTGAATATGAATTTCTTTTTGATAATGCTTGGGGGATACCGTGATTGTTTGCCCTTGTAAATTCTGCTTTAAGTGAGCAGGAACGTCCCATTTCCAAAGTAAATTCACGTCAGAACTAAACCAATGGCGTTTGAAATCTTTAAGTTCAACCATCATACCATATTGTTTCGGCATCGATTGAATTTGATGTGCCAGACCTTTTTCAACTAATAATCCAAACCCAGGATAACTCAGCACCCCAGCAACGGCAACTATCCCTACAGAAACTAAAATTTTTTTCATTCCCCACCCACCATTTTTTATAATTATGATTCTAATCAATTCCTTTTCATTATTGCGCTTGATTTTTACAATGGGTTTCTTTAACAAAAAAAGCCAATATCAAGGCAAAAGCAGCACAAACGATCAATAAGGAAAGAGGTCTTTGAAAATCTACTAAATTCAAACGTTCGACATAAAATGAACGTTCACCTGCAACAGCATCAATCATTTTACCAACCAATGGTTGCAAAGAAGCACCCACAAAAATAGAGGCCATATTTGTAAAAGCAATAGACGTCCCAACCACGGCTCGAGCTGGTAATTCTGTGGATACAGCATATGCCAGTCCCACTCCGCTATTGGTTAAACCAAATATAAAATAGAGCATATAGGCTAAACCGACGTGGTGCAATGGGAAGTAGATCATGACAACGGTTAAAATAAAAGTACATACCGCCGAAAAAATCATCAATGATTTACGGTGACCCAAACGATCGGAAAGCGATCCGAGAATCGGTCCACCAAATCCCCAACCAATAAAAATAAAACCTATAGCCGTTGCTGCTTGATGTGCAGATAACCCCCAACCATATTGTAAGAAAGCAGGTCCATAAGATTCACCAATCACCGCAGTGGGGCCAAATAAACAACCTGCATATAAAGCATTGATCCAAATTTGTCGACTTTTCAAAACAACTTTCAAAGAATTCATAATACTCATGGCGTGATTTTTGTTTTTCTTTACCAGTGCCATAGACTCATGATCATGAATATATCGATACAAGAAAAAGGCCAATATAACAAAAAGAACTGCCAAGCAATACATGGATTGCCGCCATCCCAAGCTTTGCGATAAATAAGAAATAGGTGCTTCTCCTGCAGCAGCCCCCAACATACCCAAAGCTTGAGTTAAGCCCGCTAACAATCCCAACATCGATGGAGGAAACCATGCCGTTGCTAAACGCAAAGAAGAAATAAAAGCAAATGCTGCACTAAACCCAATAAACATACGGCCCACTGCTGCAAACCATAGATTATCTGATAAAGCAAATATTGTACAACCAATGGCAGTCATCAAAGACATACAAGTTAATAATCGCCGAATGCTAAATCGATCCACTAATAAACCGACCGGAATTTGCATAATAATATAGGGGATATAAAAAGAATAGGTAAGTAAGCCAAAACCCGCCTCACTTATGCCAAATGCACTTTGCAAGCTTTTATGCATCACACCCGGCGCAACACGCGCCATGTAGTCAGAAAAATAATAAAGTGCTGCCAATCCCCAGACCAACCATGACATCCATAAACCTTTATGTAAATCTTTCTTCATACAGTTTTATCCAAAAAAAATATATCAAACCTAAGAAAAACTGAATCCATAGTAACCAGTTTTATCAGCGATTGCAATAAAAAAAAACCCGGATACTTAAAATTTCAGAAATTTAATTTGGAATTTTTACACATATAATCATGTGGTTAAGCCTTAATGATTTTTTAATAATCAGCGAGACCTCATCTAACTTATCCCTCTGAAATTGTTAAACACAACATCTTGTGCTCATAAATAATAAAAACCATATTGATATGATAATTGTCAAGAAAGTGTAAAATTTAAAAAAAAAGGGTTTTTTTTAGATTAATTTCGATAAAATGAAACTATCCCGCTGCAAAAACTTCTGAAAGGACATATAAAAATGGACGCACAAATTGAATCTGATTTACGCTTAAAGTTACACATTGAGTACCCTGATTTAGAAGATTGTTATGTAGATGGTTACGCTTGTGCATTAGCCGGTATTGATGAATCGACTAATCCTTATGAAAGTGACTCCATTGAGGGTGAGTATTGGACCGAAGGCTGGTGGTCTGGATTTTACAGTGAAAAAGCGCTGTTTAATTTAGATGGTCCTGTAATTGAAAAGCAACAACCCAAGCCACATGAGCATAAAGTAGCACATATGATTGTCAGAATACTTGAGATTTCTGGGGTCATTGCGGTGTCAGCATTAGTGGGTTATCAAATTTGGGATCTGGTAGCCTAATCCCCTTGAACCAATTGTTGAATTTTTGAAACCATGGTTTTCAATTTTAAAATTTCATCAGGATTGAATTCTTTGTATATTGATGTGCCTGGATTGAGTGCGACTGTGACCTGTTCGCCCAATCCGGCTAGTAACTCCATGCAAGACAATTCATAAATATCAATTTGTTTAATACTATCAGCGGCCCAATCGATTAAAAAAGATTTTTGACTAAAAACCGGTAAAAAAATATGATCATTAGAATCAAGAAATAAAACACGAGGCTCATCACCCGAACCCTTTTCAATGGGCATCAATAGAGAACTTTTTAAAAAAGTAAAATAGGCTTGATTGGCTACTGTTTGTTGTCCTTCTTCAGCAATGGCCTTGGCAATGGCATCTTCTAATGTAATCACGGGCATAAAGGCCTCAAATCTTAAAATAAAGCCATATTATCAAAAAAAATAGAATAATTCATCAGGCATTTCTTGAATATTGTTGTTTTTGAGCTATAAATTAAAGTAAGAATGTTAAAGGAATCTCTCTAAAAATGTTCAAAATCATCAGCGGACTTATCCTTTTGACACTATGCATGGTTTCTCATGCTGATGAGATATCACAAATCAGTCAAAATCTAAATTTTATTGAGCAACGAATCCATCAAATGGGTTTTATTGAGTCTTATAAATCTTTTAAGCAAACGAAGTCATATATATCCATTGCAGAACAATGTATCGATCAAAATCATCAAAAGATTGAACAACTCAAACAAGAGACTTCCTTTTTGAAGAATATTACGGATAACAACTATGGTTTAAAAGAAAAACAAAAGACAACACATAAACTCCAACAATATCGTGATCAAAAAGATTTATGCACCTATTTATTGAAAAAAAGTGAACGTTTAAACCTTAAAATCTATCAACAAAAGCAAATTATCATGCAAGAAAGTTTATTTCAGAAATATATTAATTTCGTTACTTTGGTACAGCAATCAAATATTTCTATTGAGAGTTTATTCTTCCAACCTACAATCTGGCATAGTTTTAAACTAAACATGTACTTATTTTTCGAACCGAATGTTACTCTCATTTCATTTTTGTTTTTTATTTTTCTAAATATTCTTTCAAAATACATGCCTTCATTTTCATTCTTAGAGCAGTCGCTTAGCATTAAAAGATTTTTACTAGTATTTCCATTTTTTTGGGTTTTATTACCCACGCGATATATGATTTTAAAAAGCGTGTATGCAAACTTCCACGAACAATTGATACCTTTTTTCTATCGACCTTTTTATTTTCTCATGTGTTGTTTGTTTTTATTTACATATATTTACTTAAAATTAAACTTTCGGTCTTATAAAGATCTTCTACTCATTTTTGTAAACATCATTGTGTTATTTTGCCTAGGTTATTTTACATATGGATTAGAATATTTGAGATTAAATGCTACAAATCATATTATCATTGAGTACTACAATTACATGATTTTATTTTGTATTCATATTTTAATGTTTATGAGTTTTTACTGGTTAAATTTTCGAATTTTATCAAATGAATATATTAAGCCAATTTTTTTCAAAATCTTATCACTAATAATGTTACTGTTTTTTTTCATAGGATTAAATGGCTATCTAAACCTTGCCATTAATTTCGCCTTTACAATGATTATCACTGCATCCTTAATCTTAATGGTTTTTATTCTTCATCAATTTTGTAGATTTCTCTCTAAAAAAATAGATTTTATTCAAAATAGTGATAATTGTTTTTTTTATAATTGGTTTGGGATTCATCAAACATTGGCCTATTATTACACCAAATCGTTGATCAATTTTATATATATTCTAGGATCTGCGACGCTTATATTTTATGCTCTTATTTTAATCCTATATAAGGTTTCTTTTACTTATCTCTCATATTTTATGACCATCCCACAATTCACTTTTATCACCGTCTCAATACAAGATCTATTAGCTTGTATTATGTATATAATTATATTTAACCTTTTCAATTTTTATATTTCAAATTGGATTGCCCATCGCGTATCAAAGCAATCCAATTCAATTGAAAAAACCGCTAAAATTCTCAAATTCATGGGATACATATTGATATTTTTTGTTTTATTAAAATTCCTAGGTTTACCTTTACAACAACTTTTTGTTCTCCTGGGAGGATTATCGATTGGTATTGGGCTTGGTTTGAAAAACCTTCTAAGTAATTTCATATCCAGCATCATATTAATGACGCACAAACCTTTTGAAATTGGGGATTTTATCCAAATAGAATCGACCAAAGGTTATGTCAAAAAAATCACATTACTTGAAACTTTTTTAGAGACTTTGGATAATGATATGATTATTCTTCCTAATCAAAAAATTGCCTCATCAATCGTGCAAAATTTTACATATGCCAATAAATCATATTTTAAAATTCATCTTTGCTATATTTTAAAAGAATTTAATATTCAAAATGAAAATCTCATTAGCGAGGCTCTTAAAAAGTTTTTAGCTGAACAACCCGAAATCATGTGTAATGAACATCATGCTTCAAAAATCATTTTTTCACTGATTGAAAATTCCCTAGACAGCTACAGACTCGAAATAACTTTTAGTGTTGATAACACCAAACATGTGAAAGAACCCTTGCTTAAAATAAATCGTCAAATTTTTACTATTCTGCAATCCTTTAATTCTGATACGATGTTTGAGAAACTAGAATATCCAGTCCAATCATAATCAGGGCGCTAGACGCTCAATCTTCCAGACATCATCTAATTTATAATAATGAAAACGGTCATGAAATCTACCTCGTTGCCCTTGCCAGAACTCAAACTCTAAAGGTAAAACAGCATAGCCTCCCCAGTATGGAGGGCGAAGTATAGGTTGATTTTGATATTGTTCTTGTGTTTTTTGAAGGTCTTCAAGTAAATGATTAAGATCTTCGATTTTTTGACTTTGTGGAGAAACAATTGCACTGCACTGACTTTCGAAAGGTCGAGATGCAAAATACTCATCGGAACGTTCAGCTGGTAACATTGAAGCAATTCCTCTAACTCGAACTTGACGAAATAAATCTGGCCAATAGAAATTGAGTGCCACATGTGGCTGATGGTCAATATGCAGCCCTTTTTGGCTATGATAATTGGTAAAAAAAACAAACTGATCTTGCCAAATATCCTTTAACAACACCACTCGGCTGTCAGGATAACCAAAAAGATCTACTGTTGACAAGATCATCGCTGTAGGCTCAAGCGGCTTAGCGACCAACCATTGCGCAAACCATGATTCAAATTGAGTGATAGGATTGTCGAGTAAATCTTCTTGATTGAAGGGTTTTGACTCATATTCACGACGAATATGAGCCAATAAGGTTTTATCAGACATTATTTCCAGCCGGTCACTTCAGCAATGGCATTACCCAGTTCTGCTGGAGATCGAACCGTTTTAACACCAGCTGCTTCCAATGCCTTAAACTTATCAGCAGCAGTCCCCTTTCCGCCTGCAATAATGGCACCAGCATGTCCCATGCGTTTTCCAGGAGGAGCGGTCACACCAGCAATGTAAGAAACGACAGGTTTCGTAACATGTGCTTTGATGAAATCTGCAGCCTCTTCTTCTGCTGTACCACCAATTTCACCAACCATGATAATCGCTTCTGTTTTAGGATCATGTTCAAACAAACTCAAAATATCAATAAAATGACTACCAGGAATCGGATCACCACCAATCCCTACACAAGTACTTTGACCAAAGCCCTTGTCCGTGGTTTGTTTCACAGCTTCATAAGTTAAAGTACCTGAGCGTGAGACAATACCCACTTTTCCAGGCAAATGAATGCTGCCTGGCATGATACCCATTTTACATTCACCAGGTGTAATCACGCCAGGACAATTGGGGCCAATGAGTCGGCTGTAGGTATGTTGTGCCAAATACTGCTTGACTTCTAGCATATCCTGCACTGGTACACCTTCAGTGATACATACAATTAAAGGTATGCCTGCATCAGCTGCTTCTAAAATAGAATCTTTACAAAAAGGCGCTGGAACATAAATCATAGTGGCATCGGCGCCAGTTTGGGCGACTGCTTCACGAACAGTGTTGAAAACGGGTAAACCTAAATGCGTTTGACCGCCTTTCCCAGGGGTTACACCACCAACCAATTGGGTACCATAAGCCAAAGCACCTTCACTATGAAACGTGCCTTGCTTACCGGTAAAGCCTTGGCAAAGAACTTTAGTTGCTGAATTTACTAGAATACTCATACTTCACCTCTTAGCTTTTTTTCACAGCCGCTACAATTTTTTGAGCAGCATCGTCTAAACTGTTTGCAGCAATGACATTCATTGAACTTTCATCCAATAATTTGGCACCCGCTGCAGCATTGGTTCCTTCTAAACGAACCACGACAGGAATATCTAACTGAATTTCAGCAACAGCGGCTAGAATACCTTCAGCAATCAAGTCACAGCGCACAATTCCACCAAAAATATTCACTAAAATGCCTTTGACATTTTGATCTGCACGAATAATTTTTAAAGCTTCTGCCACACGCTCTTTTGTTGCACCACCACCAACGTCTAAAAAGTTAGCCGGTTTTCCACCATAAAGCTGAATAACGTCCATGGTTGCCATTGCAAGTCCAGCACCATTGACCATACAACCGATATCACCTTCTAAAGGAATATAGTTTAATTCCCAATCGTGTGCTCGATTTACACGCTCATCTTCTTGAGACGGATCTCGCATCACTTTCAACTCAGGGTGACGATATAAAGCATTGTCATCAATATTGATTTTACCATCCAGACATAAAATTTCACCGGATTGAGTGACTACCAAAGGATTGATTTCCAATAAGCTTAAGTCACATTCAGTAAACATTTTACCGAGATTGATCATGATTTTGGTAAAGGAAGCGATTTGATCTAAATTTAAACCTAATTTAAAACCGACTTCTCGAGCTTGAAATGGCATCACGCCAAGCATCGGATCGACTTCAACTTTTAGAATTTTTTCAGGTGTCTCTTCTGCTACTTTTTCAATCTCAACACCACCTTCAGTGGAAGCCATGATAACCATTTTTCCACAAGTTCTATCAATGACCGCACCCAAATACAATTCACGTGCAATGGCACAAGTCTCTTCAACAAGAATCGCGCTCACGGGTTGCCCATTTGCATCCGTTTGATAAGTCACCAAGTGCGTCCCCAGTAATTTTTGGCAAAAATCCATGAGTTCATCACTGGTCTTGACGACTTTCACACCGCCAGCTTTACCCCGACCACCTGCATGGACTTGAGCCTTGGCAACCCAAGGGCCAGCACCTAGCTGTTGAGCAACTTGTAGCGCTTCTGTGGTATTAAAAGCAACCCCACCTTGAGGTGCGGGCAATCCAAATTTTCTAAATAAAATTTTTGCCTGATATTCATGCAAATTCATCGAACAGTCCTCTACTATAAATCAAGAAGGAAGCGTGCGGGATCTTCTAACATTTCCTTAATGCACACTAAAAATTGAACAGATTCTTTACCATCCACCAAACGATGATCATAAGACAATGCCAAATACATCATCGGACGAATCACCACTTGACCATTTTCGGCCACTGGGCGTTCCATGATTTTATGCATTCCTAAAATGCCGGTTTGTGGTGGATTAATGATAGGTGTTGATAGCATAGAACCAAAAATTCCACCATTGGTAATGGTAAATGTCCCACCTTGCATGTCTTCAATTGCAAGTTTTCCAGTTCTTGCCTTAGCAGCAAAATCCTGAATTTGCAATTCTATTTCAGCTAAAGATAGGCTATCGGCATCACGAAGAACTGGTACAACCAAGCCACGCTCTGTGGACACAGCAATACCAACATCAAAGTAACCATGATACACCATATCAGCCCCATCAATAGATGCATTCACTGATGGGAATTTTTTTAATGCCGCAATAACAGCTTTGGTGAAAAAGGACATAAAGCCCAATTTAACATTGTATTTTTTAACAAAGGCATCCTGATATTTAGCACGTAAATCCATCACCGCTTGCAAATTGACTTCATTAAAGGTAGTCAGCATCGCCGTTTCTGTTGATGCTTGTACCAAACGTTCGGCAATTTTGGCACGAAGACGGGTCATGGGTACGCGTTTTTCTTCGCGTGCTCCACCTGAGGTTTGTATGGTGGCTTTCGGCTTTGTAGCCATAAAATCCCGAACATCGGCAGCATTTACACGACCATCTTTAGCTAGGTGTTCAACATCTTTGCTACTCATATCATGCTCAGCCACCAAACGTCTAACGGCAGGCCCTTGAGCTTGAACCTCAGATTCTGCAACAGGGGTTGCTGTTTTTTCAACCACTTCAGCTGCAGCACCTTCTGCAATTTTAGCAAGTAACACCCCTGATTTAACAACATCACCAGAGCTCACTAAAATCTCGGTAATGATACCATCAGCCGGAGCTGGAACTTCCAAAACCACTTTATCGGTTTCTAAGTCCACCAAGTTCTCGTCACGATTGACTCTATCACCTACTTTTTTATGCCAGCTAGCAACCGTT
This sequence comes from uncultured Legionellaceae bacterium, assembly GCA_964572685.1. Lineage (GTDB taxonomy): Bacteria > Pseudomonadota > Gammaproteobacteria > Legionellales > Legionellaceae > UBA2653. The sequence continues at coordinate 39,585 of CAZNFJ010000008.1, read as the reverse complement.
GCATCGGCAACCGATTCTGGTAATGCAGGAACTTTTACTTCTATAGACATATCGATTCCTTTTATTTTTCAATTATGTTAAATGCAGCATCAATGAATGCTTGCTGTTGTTTCGCATGCAAATAAGGACTTCCTACAGCAGGCGCTGCAGCTAACTCACGCCCAACATAGCTTAAATTTTGAAAATCTTTCAAACAAGCTTGCATATGATGTTGTGATGTAAACCAAGCACCTTGATTTTTGGGCTCCTCTTGGCACCACAAAATATTTTTAGCATTTGGATAAGTAGCCAAAATCTTTTTCAATTCCTCTTCAGGGAAAGGATAAAGTTGTTCAATTCTGACAATGGCAACATTTTGAATATTTTTATCCATTCTCGCTTGTAACAAATCATAATAGACCTTTCCGCAGCATAAAATAATTTTGTCTACACTTTCTGATAACAAATTATCGACTTCAGGGATGATGTTTTGGAATGAACCATGAACTAAATCATCCATGGTTGAGACCGCCAAGCGGTGTCTCAACAAGCTTTTCGGTGTCATCACCACCAAAGGTTTACGGTATGGACGAATCAATTGACGTCGCATGAGATGAAAAATTTGTGCAGGTGTTGTGGGCACACAAACTTGCATATTGTGCTCAGCACAGAGCTGCATGAATCGTTCCAAACGCGCAGATGAATGCTCAGGTCCCTGCCCTTCATAACCATGAGGCAAAAACATCGTCAGACCACAAAGCCTTCCCCACTTTTGCTCACCGGAACTGATGAATTGATCAATCACCACTTGAGCACCATTGACAAAATCACCAAATTGACCTTCCCAAATCACCAATGCTTGTGGTTCTGAAGCCGCATATCCATATTCAAAAGCGAGTACAGCTTCTTCAGAGAGGACCGAATCAATTACCGTAAAAGGATGATTGGCTTTAGTAACAAATTGTTCCAGCGGGATATATGTCGAACCGGTTTTTTGATCATGCCATACCGCATGACGGTGTGAAAACGTACCTCGGCCACAATCTTGTCCAGATAAACGGACTTCATATCCATCTTGTAACAAACTTGCAAAACCCAAAGCCTCCGCACATCCCCAGTTCATAGGAAGGGTCCCTTCCACCATGGCGAGTCGATCATTTAGAGTTTTTTGAACCACAGGATGAACAGTAAAACCTTCTGGCACTTTGCACATTTTTTGCATATAGGATTTTAGTGTGCTAGATGGTACGCCAGTATTGGCAGACGCAGTCCATTCAGTATCTAAATAAGGAGCCCAGCGCATGCAACGTTCACTATTTTTAGGTTGCGGAAGTGTTTCCACCAAAGGCTCACCTTTATCCATGAGATTGCGATAATCATCAACTTCTGCTTTGTACCATGCATGATCAATGACTCCCTGATCGATCAATTGTTTAGCATAAATTTCTCTAGGGACTGGATGTTGACGGATAATTTGATACATCAAAGGCTGGGTTAACATGGCCTCATCGGCTTCATTATGCCCTTGTCGACGATAACAGACCAAATCAATCACAACATCACGTTTAAACGTCATGCGATAGTCAAGCGCTAATTCGGTTGCAAAAATAACAGCTTCTGCATCATCACCATTGACGTGAAGAACCGGAGCTTGCACCATCTTGGCGATGTCAGTGCAATAATTCGAAGAACGAGTGTCACAAGCCAAATTGGTTGTAAAACCCACCTGATTATTGATCACGATATGCACCGTACCGCCTGTACTGTATCCTCGTGCTTGTGAAAAGTTAAAGGTTTCCATGACCACACCTTGACCCGTAAAAGCCGAATCTCCATGAATAACCACAGGCACGACTTCATTTTTTTGATCAAGATTTTCATAACGACACAATCGCGCACGAACAGAGCCTTCAACCACAGGTCCAATAATTTCAAGATGTGAAGGATTAAAAGCGAGAACCGAGTGAATGGATTGATCTTTATCAAATATTAAATCACTAGAAAAACCCAAATGATACTTAACATCACCTGTACGATTTTCATCATACTTGCCTTCAAACTCATCGTATAAAATCTTGGGCGCTTTACCGACGATATTAATCAAGACATTCAATCGTCCACGATGTGCCATGCCAATCACAACATCACTAACCTGCTTTTGACAAGCCCGTCGTAATATATTTTTGAGCATAGGAATTAAAGCATCGCCACCTTCTAAGGAAAAACGCTTTTGACCTACAAATCGTGTATGTAAATAACGCTCAAACCCATCTGCGGCTATCAATTCTTTGAGCAAAGTCTTTTGTTGCTCAGCTGTTAATTTCAAACGGCCATGTTGAGTCTCAAATCGTTCCTGCCACCAATTTTTTTCAGTTTCATCGGTGATGTGCATAAACTCGAGACCAATACTACCACAGTAAATGCGTTTTAAAAGTTCATATAAAGCGTTTAAAGAAATTGGATCTTTAGATAAACTGTGACTGACAAAATAGGCCTGTGTATCACCTAAAGATAAACCATGGGTTTCTGGTTTTAATGATTCCAGTACTCTTGGCGTATCCAAACCTAAAGGATCTAGTTTGGCCATCAGGTGGCCATAGGCACGGAAACTATTGATTAAATCAGTCACCTCAGCTTGTTTTTCACAACCAGACACCGTCACAGCTTGAGGCTTTTGCTGAGCCAATTCTTTAAAATATTCAATGATATCCCTGTGGGGTAATTGATTTTTATCCCCATTGGCATATTGATCAAACAATTGACGCCAATCATCAGAAACACTGGTAGGATTACTCAAATAGTCATCATAAAGATCTTCAATATAGGTCATACTGCCAGCTGACAAATAACTATTTTTTAATAATTCCTGCATACTACTCATCACATCTTACTCCCATCTCATCATCAGCTTTGTTTGTCTAACATCATTTGACGAATTTCACCGATGGCTGCTGTTGGATTTAAACCTTTAGGACAAACACTTGCACAATTCATAATGGTTCGACATCGAAATACACTAAATGGATCTTGAAGACCCGCCAAGCGTTCTTCTGTGGCATCATCACGACTATCCGCTAAAAAACGCCATGCTTGCAATAAACCTGCGGGTCCTACAAATTTTTCTGGATTCCACCAAAATGATGGACATGAACTTGTACAACAAGCACACAAAATACATTCATACAAGCCATCTAGTTTAGCGCGTTCTTCAGGAGACTGGAGACGTTCAGTCGCTGGTGGTTCTTGTGAGGGTTGTAAGTAAGGCTCTATGCGTTCATATTGCTTGTAAAACTGCGTCATATCCACAACCAAGTCGCGAACTACTGGAAATCCAGGTAAAGGACGAATGACAATTTTTTGACTTTGAAATTTGGACAATGCACTGATGCAGGCAAGGCCATTACTACCATTGATATTCATGCCATCTGAACCACAAACGCCCTCTCGACATGAGCGTCGAAAGGTCAAAGTCGGATCTTGTTCGGCTTTTAGACGTTCGAGTAATGTTAAAATTTTTGGATCAGAGCCTTTTTCAACATGGATATTAAAATCTTGCATATAAGGTTTTTTATCCACTTCTGGATTGTATCGATAAATGGATATTTGGATGGTTTGATGATCAGCCATAATTATTAATCCTCTTAGTAAACTCGCTCTTTGGGCTCAAAAGGCGGTACATATTTAGGTTGCATATTTACCGGTCTATAATCGATAGAGTCCTCAGCAGAAAAATACAGTGTGTGCTTAATCCAGTTTGCATCATCACGCTTGGGATAATCCTCTCGACTGTGTGCACCACGGCTTTCAGTTCTTGCCAAAGCACTTTTTGCTGTCGCATAAGCAGTTGCCATGAGATTATCCAACTCAAGGGCTGCCACGCGTTCTGTATTGAAAATATGACTCTTATCATCGAGATATGCATGGGCCAAACGTTCACGCAAGGCATCTAGGCGTTTCAAGCCTTGTTCCATCACATCGCCTGTTCTAAATACACCAAAATCATCTTGCATGATTCTTTGCATTTCAGCACGCAATTCAGAAATCGTGTCGCCCTTGGTTGAATTTTCCCAACGCAGATATCTGGCCATTGCGATATTCATATCCTCTTGAGTGGCTCCCGCATATTCAGGCAAATCATTGGTTGAAACATGGATACCTGCTGCTCGCCCAAAGACGACCAGATCCAGTAAGGAATTTCCACCCAAACGATTAGCACCATGCACAGATACACACGCACATTCGCCGACAGCATATAAACCTTCAACGATACTGTCTTTTCCGTGGGAATGTTTAATCACCTGTCCATGCACATTGGTAGGAATACCCCCCATGGTATAATGACAGGTTGGAACCACAGGAATCGGTTCGACAATTGGGTCAACACCGGCAAATTCAATCGATAATTCACGAATACCTGGCAAGCGACTTTTAATCAAGTCCGCACCCAAATGATCTAATTTGAGTTTCACATGGGGTACTGAAAATTCACTAGAAAACCCTCGACCAGCTCGAATTTCCATCGCAATTGAACGGGCAACAACGTCACGGGATGCCAAATCTTTAGCATTCGGGGCATAACGCTCCATGAAGCGCTCACCGTCTTTATTGATCAAATAACCACCTTCACCGCGGCAACCCTCGGTCACCAAGGTACCTGCGCCGGCGATACCAGTCGGATGGAACTGCCACATTTCCATATCTTGTAAAGGAATGCCTGTTCGTAAAACCATACCAAAACCATCGCCAGTATTAATATGGGCATTGGTCGTCGATTGGAAAATACGTCCAGCACCACCGGTTGCAAGAATACAAACCCGGGTTTCAAAAAAGACCACTTCACCGGTTTCAATACATAAAGCCATGACACCAGCTATGCGACCTTGTGCATTCATCACGAAATCTAGGGCATACCATTCACTAAAAACATGCGTATGCGCTTTAATGTTTTGCTGATACAAGGTATGTAGCAAAGCATGACCTGTTCTATCAGCTGCAGCAGCAGTTCTGGCGGCTTGCTCACCACCAAAGTTTTTAGATTGACCACCAAAGGGTCTTTGATAAATCTTACCATTATCCATGCGCGAAAATGGCAATCCCATATGCTCTAATTCATAAACAACTTCAGGGCCTGTCTTACACAAATATTCGATACAATCTTGGTCACCAATATAGTCAGCGCCTTTAACCGTATCATACATATGCCAACGCCAATCATCTTCATCTGAATTACCCAAAGCAACCGTGATACCACCCTGTGCTGAAACAGTATGAGACCGCGTTGGGAAAACCTTAGACAATAACGCTACTTTTAAACCAGAGTTTGCCAATTGTAATGCGGCTCTCATGCCAGCACCACCAGCCCCAATAATTACTGCATCAAATGTTTGACGTGGCCATGCCATCATATTAACTCCACAATATCATAAAAAACCAAATCAATAAGCCCATAAGTCCCAAAACAATGAGCATTTGAAGTGGCAAACGAATCAAAGTTGATTTAACGTAATCGGTTGTCACTGTCCATAAACCTATCCAGGCATGCAAAACAAGACTTAACATCGTTAAAACATTGAAGACCATGAAAAGTTTGCAATGCATCAAGGAGGACCATTGCTCATAAGTGACTTGTGGGTGAGTGAGAAAAAAACCTAATAGAACAATTAAATAAATCCCTAAAACTATCGCCGAGACACGCTGTATCAACCAATCTTTTAAGCCATTACCTGTTAAACTAGTGACATTGGTTACCATATCCATACTCCTAAAAGAATAACCACAATAAGGGTCATAGACAATAAAAGCCAAGCCGTTTTACGAGCAGTTGAAACTGTTTCACCATATCCATAATCGGCAATCAAATGACGAACACCGGCCATAAAATGATAACTGAGCGCGGCTAAAAAAGCCCAAATCATCAAACGGTGCAATGGATTTTGTAATTGTTCTTGCAGATGATGAAAGGACTCCGCAGAGCCAAGTGACTGCTGCAAATAATAAAGCATCAGCGGCAGTAGCACAAAAACCACCAGACCCGAAATCCGATGCATAATGGAGGTAATGGCCATCACTGGGAAAGTCAATGTGGTCAAATCTAAGTTAATTGGTCTCTTCTTGTTCATTGATGAATATCCTTGCATAATTTGAAAGGTTTTCTATAAGTTTTTTGTTAAAAAATACAATTTAGCAAAAAAAATAAACGTTTTTATTCAACCGGTAAATATACCATATTTTAATAATAAATCCCTCATTAAAATGGATTATTTTAATGAGGTCGATTTCTTTAAATCACCTGATAAACCATGTCGATAATAATCTCTAGGCGCTGGTGGTGGATATGAATAGCCTTTTTCAGCTAATTTTTGCAAAATATCCAGGTATCGATTACCCCAATCACCAGGCTCGTAATCCACAGTCCAATTTTCGGGTAAATTAATAATGACTTCAAATGCTTTTCTTAAGCATAACTCATAACCCAATAATTCAATCGATACTTCAGGAAAGGAGCTTCCCCTTTCATCTTCTTTTGCTTGAATCTTAGCGTGTAAAATACTAATCATTTTATCGATGGTATAATACATTTTCAGCATGGATTGCCCTGAAAATAGGTTATCCATAGCTTTTGAGGATGCAAGACAATTACCATAGTCCAAAATCGGATAAACAAACTCAAGATGATTTGGATCTTCGATTAGGGCTTGTGGTTGATGAATTTGAGGAATTTCAGAAAAAGCGAGCAACTCTTCTGGAACTCGAATCTCAATATAGGCCAAGGATTGCTTTAAATACTCCAGGCTTTGAATTGTTTCTTGCTCAAAGGTGACTTGTTTTTTTTTCTTACCCGCCATCGACATATCCTTTCAATATAGAACAATTTTGTTCAACCCCGATTATTTTAGCATACAAAACTCTTGTCGTATTGTCGATGGAGGAAGAAAAAGAGTGAAGTTATTAACCAAAAATTCAAGCATTATTTCTGGCAAAATAGTAACTTTGAACGCTGAGTAACGATTACTGAACAAAAGCATCAAATAAAGACACTTTAATCAAAATTATATTAAATGATACAATGACCATCTAAATTACATACGGAGATATACATGCCTGATTATTACAATGAAAAAGCCGTTATAATGCCTTTTTTAGCAAAAAATAACAATGAATTTTCTGTGCAATAACAAATCACTGCATTAATCAATACTGTAGATGAAACCACACTAAAATTTATACTCAACCTCGATCCACAAGAGCAAGGCAATGAGGATTTTATCAAAGTAATTCACTTTATTAAGATGAATAAAGCCAGCATCATTACCCAACTGGATAATAAGAATTTATTTTATTCTCGAATGAATCTTCCATTTGTATTATCTACGTTTGCTATCTATGTATCTGGAAGCTCACTCATGGCAACAGCAGGAAGTAGCCTCGCACTCACTTTAGGATTGACCCTGTTAGCCGGTACTTTAATGATTATTGCTGTAGCTGCTAGTTCAAATATTATTTATGAAAACTTGGCAAAAAAACATATTTATGAAAATATAAGCCAAAAAGGTGCGTACCCAACTTCAAATTCTAATAGTCTTTTTAATGAAACTACTCTTTCTATTGAGGCAATGAATAATTTGTGTAATTTACCTAAAATTCTCACAAGTTTTAGCCACCAGAAGCTTGGAAAAAATACTATTTGATTTTGGATTAGACAAAAAATAGCAAGCCAAAGATGGTGCTAAAAAATGCATAATTTATCCATTTAAACTGAAAATGTTTAATTTTTTGATTATCATTATTTTCAGCACCTCGCTCAAATTAAAAATGAATACAAGTAAGCCTATATTTATCAGGCACAAACGATGCATGAATACCATGTATGTAACCTTCATCACTAACCATTTGGTGCGATCAAGAGATCACTCTCCGTCTGCTAGCACTTCTAAACGATTGCCCTGATAATTTGACTTTTATCCATGAATCGTCTAATTTTAAAAATGTACCGCTAAAATCAAAAGGATAGGGACATGAAAGTGAAAATGTTATTGATTGTCGTAGCGATTCTTGCAGTCAGCAGTTTAGAATGGATAGCAAAAAAACTGTCGGGCTTAGTGATTTCAAGATTTCAAGACGTGGATGAAGTTTAATCAATCTTCTTCCACTCGTAGTATATAGGTCCTGAACAGTCCTGGCAACGCGAACCACATAAATCCCCTTCAATTTTTTGAATTTCATGGCGCTCAACCAGCAATAGCAAAATGGGCTCCAAAGCACTATCGCTGATATCAAATTCTCGACTCAATTGTTCCTGAGAGACCAACTTTTCTCGACGAATATACTCTCTAATGGCGCTTAACATGTTCGGGTTTCCAATGATGAAACATTAAAATCACAGCAAGCCAAATCATCACATTGCCGCCCCACCAACTTAAAGTTTGCATAGGATGTTGTGGAAAAGTAAAGGTCTGATAAAACAAAGAGGCCACAGAATAAGCCAAAAACAATGACCATAAAAAAGCAAACCATTGCCAAAAACGTCCGACTTCCTGGCGAATAATGGCCAAAGTTGAAATACATGGAATGTATAGTAAAACAAACAATAGATAACTATAAGCGGAAATCGGTCCACCAAAAGCCCACATTAAAGCACGACTCGAATGAGCAGTTAAATGCTCGGATGGCAATATCACGAATTGATTCAAAAAGAGCCAATGAGGATGCAGCTCTGTTGCCATATGCGGTTGCAACATCGAAGGCATTTGACCATATAAAGTATTTAAAGTTGCAACCACAATTTCTTTGGCCATGGTTCCAGTCAGTAAGCTCACAGCCGCAGGCCAATTATCCGCGGTCATGCCAATGGGCGCAAACAAAGGATGCAATCCATGAAGCCAAGCTTGCCATAGCCAAGCCTTTAAATCTGGGGAAATAACCCAACCATGTTGAAAGGCTGCTTGGAAGGTACCTAAAACGGTACAAAATGGCAACACCAACGCCCCTGAACGAATTAAAAAGAGTTTTAGGCGTAAATATACATCTCTTAATATACGCTTGAAATTGGGTATACGATACAAAGGCAAATCCATCATGCCTGGAGCAACATGTCCGGTCAGCCAGAACTTTCTCAATAAAAGTCCAGTGAGAATTGCCATGATCATCCCTAATAGGTAAAGGGACAATACCACCAATCCCCCACTATGCGGGAAAAACAAACTGGCAAATACCGCATAAATCGTTAAACGAGCGCTACATGACATAAAAGGGCTTAATAGTACGGTGAGTAAACGATCACGAGCACCATCTACCATCCGTGCAGACATGATAGCCGGCACATTACAACCAAAGCCAATTAACAAGGGCAAAAATGCTTTTCCTGGTAAACCGACTTTTCGCATGACTCGTTCAAATAAAAAAGCGACTCTCGCCATATAACCACTGGCTTCCAATAGAATCAAAAACAAATTCATAAAAGCCATAACCGGCAGGAAACTTATCATGGTCGAAACGCCGGTTCCTAGACCATCAACAATCATCCATTTCCACCAATGAGAAAGATGCCATTGAGACATTAAGTAACTCACTGGATTTTTAAAGAACCATTCACAGTCATTAATGAGGCTCTGTTGAATACTGCCGCCAATATTGATAGCCAAGGAGAAAAATAACCATAAAATTCCTAAAAAAATGGGCCAACCCCAAAAACGATGTAATAATAATTTATCCACCTGGTGGGTTAATTTTTTTTGTGTGTGTTTTTTGGATGGCAATATCTTTGATGCCACCTGATGCACAAATTGATAACGGGCATCCATCATTTTTAACTGTATATCATCACGCCCTTGTTCATCCGCAATATTCGCTGTTTTCTGATATAAATCATCGGTAATCGACTGTTGATGATGAAATGCATCGATGCTTTCAAGATATCGTCGACGTGCAAATACTTCAACTGATGGCTCAAGCGCACCATCGGGGCATTCCACCATCATGGATGGTCGCTGAAATGCATGTTCTTGTAACCATGTACATAATTCGTTAATGGATTGAACATCTTCATGAGCACATGAAAAAACAGGTAGTTTAATCATGTTGGTTAATTTCTTAACATCAGGTGTCGCATGACATTGATCAAGATGCGTTAATACCAATACCATCGGATACCCCAATTCCATGAGTTGAGTCGTTAACAACAATTCACGTTCAATAGCTGTGGCATTAACAACATTAAGTATTAAATCCGGCGGATGATTGATCAGTTCAGTGGCAACAAATTGCATCGCCAGACTAGGAGATTGCCCGCTAGTAAGACTATAAAAGCCTGGACAATCAACAAATTGAAAATCAGAAAGAAGTAAACCAGAAGCCTCTTGCACATCCGTTGTAGATGCAGCATGGGTTAAAGCATGAAATAAGGTCGATTGTCCCGCATTGGGATTACCGATTAACATTACCCGCATTCAATCGCACCCTTATCATCAATTCATAGTCAGATATTATACGGCATGATGCAAAGATTGCAAATATTCACCAGGCTTAAACCTGCCAATACCAATCAGATTGCATTTCTTGCATACGACTTAAAGTTCTTTGAAAAGGATCTGCCATGCGACCTGTCGGATAAAGTTTATCAAAAGGGACATCTGCCCCCATCACCAATTTGATATGCGCATCATAAAACACATCAATCAGATACATCCAAAGAATCAATGCAGCACTTTCTTTATCCTCAAATGAAGGAATTCCACTAATAAAAACGATTTTAAAACGTTTTGCAAGTTCTAAATAATCACGCTGACAACGAGGAATATTGGCTATATCTTTAAAATCAAACCACACCATATCTTGAGTGCAAGCTTTGACAGTAATATCGCGTTCCTGAATTAATATTGTTGCTTTCGTTTGACTCGTTTGATTCAACTGGTGAATATAATCATCCCACTGTTGTTGCATACCCGCTTCATCAGGTGCCGTCCAGTAAACTTGTTTGGGTGCTGGCAAACGTTGTAAACGATAATCCAGATTTGAACGCAAAGACATGATATGGGCATAGGTTTCTAAATGCTCAATGACGGTCATGAAACGTTCACGCTGCAAACCATTTTCATATAAATACTCAGGCTCTATATTAGATGTCATCACGAGCATCACTTGATTGGCCATCAATTCTGGTAATAGTTCACGTAAAATCATCGCCTGAACCACATCCTGCACCATCATTTCATCCATGCAAATGACGTCATATTGCTTCACCAATTGCTTTACAATTTTTTTCATCGGATCAACTTGTCCTTGAAGTTGCTTTAATTGATGAGCGATGTCTTCCATAAAATAGTGAAAATGAAAACGACCTTTTCTTGAATGCGGTATTGCTTGATAAAACATATCCATCACAAAAGTTTTACCACTTCCCACACTACCATATATATATACATGGATATTTTTAAATCGATGTTGATGCCAAGGCAACCAGCTATGCTTAGTGGCAAGTTGCCAAGATTGTTCCAAAATACTCAACACATGGCATTGCTCGACATTATTTTGGATATTGGCCATCGTGACCTGTTGTTCATAAATCTGCAAAAGATTTAATGACATGCTGCCACCCATTTCAACACACATTCACGAAGATCTATTAATTTTCCATGAAAAAAATGACCCGTTTTCTCAAAACACTCCATGGGGACGGCTGGTGAAAAAGAATTTGCAAAAGATTGAACTTCATCCATGGTAATCAGCTCGTCACTATCTCCTTGAAAAATAACCGTAGGTCTAAACATCGCATCTTGTAAATCGTAAGGAAATCGCTTGACGGGAGGTGCTATGAGTATCAAACAAAGAGGCTTGACTCGTTGGGCAACTCGAAATGCCACGTAAGATCCAAAGGAAAATCCAGCCAAAATACACTGACTACCCGGATAAGCTTTTTGCCACAACTCGATCAAAAAAACCATATCGTCGGTTTCACCAATACCTTGCGCAAATTCACCACCGGATTGTCCAACGCCACGAAAATTAAAACGAATAACCGGATAGTCCATTTGATAAATGGTTTTTGCTGTGGTGGTCACCACCTTATTATTCATCGTCCCCTCTTGCAAAGGATGAGGATGACCAACCACTGCAAATTTCTCAATTTTAGCACATTCTGGAATGGAGACCGCCACTTCAATCATGGTTTCGGGGCCTTGAATCAGCAGTTGATGATGTCCTGGTTTTGAGCAAATATCACGAAAATTCATATTCATTGTCCTATTGCATAATTATCTAGTAAACGAATGTTGCCAACGCGAACCGCCATTAAACGGCGATCCCATTGCTCTACCAAGTAATCAATACTGATTCCCAATTGCAATAATTGCGCCTCTATTTGATCTAAAGAAGCCCCTGCGCTATTGAAAATTTTTGCAACTTCATCTGCAATTAATCTTTCATGTGCAGATAATCGACTATTTCGAGAACTAAAGGGTAAACCCGAAGTCTCTCGAATAATGGGACAAGCAATAATTTCACAATCAATAAAAAAACTTTTAACCATATCACGTACCAATAGATATTGTTGATAGTCTTTTTCACCAAAATATGCTCTTTTTGGTGCAATACCCAATAAAAGTTTTAAAACAACCGTTAACATCCCTGTAAAATGACCGGGTCTAAATACCCCCTCCAATTGAGCAGATATAGAATTTTCACAAACTTGATAACGATAATCATCGGCATAAAGTTCTTCCTGTTTGGGACAAATACAAAAATCCACTGCATGTTCTTGCAATAACTCAATGTCTTTGGCCAAAGTTTGAGGATAAGCAGCAAAATCAGCCGAATCATTAAACTGTGTGGGATTAATAAAAATACTCACCAAGGTCAGATCATTTTGAGCCTGGCTTTTTGAACATAAGGATAAGTGACCTTGATGCAGATTGCCCATGGTAGGAACAAAGCCAATACTTTGATTGGAGATATTTTGTTTTTGAAAAGCTCTCCAAGCTTCAATCGATTCAAATACTTTCACAACGCACCTTTATTTTTTATTCGTAACAATGCTCACGAGCAGGAAAAATACCTTGTTCGACTTCATGATGATATTGTTGTAATGCCTGAATCATTAAAGATTCTGAGGGCTGATATTGCTTTACAAATTTCGGAACCCATTGATTTTGTAAGCCCAAAGCATCATGCCAAACAAGTACCTGACCATCCGTGTGCGCTCCTGCACCAATACCAATGGTTGGAATAATCAGTGAATCAGTGACGGCTTTAGCAAAAGTTTCGGGTACACATTCTAAAACGACAGAAAAACATCCGGCATTTTGTAAAGCTTGTGCTTCTTGCAACAAACGTTTTTGGGAATCCTCACATCGACCCTGAACTTTATAAGCTCCTAAAGCCAAAATAGATTGGGGTTGCAAGCCAATATGTCCCATCACGGGAATACTAGAAGTGACTAAATGAGAAATAGCGTCTAAGGTGTAAAGATCCGCCCCTTCAATTTTAACCGCATGCGCCCCTGCTTGAATCAATTGTTTGGCATTTTCCACGGTCTTTTCAAGACTTCCCCGATGGGCCATAAAAGGCATATCGGCCACAATAAATTGACGACCTACACCTCTTGCGACTGCTTTGGTATGCAAAACCATCATCTCCATGGTCGCCATCACGGTACTGTCAAAGCCATGCACCACCATCGCAACAGAATCACCAATCAATAACACATCAATATCAGTCTGTGCTGCAATTTTTGCACTTGGATAATCATAACAAGTAACCATTGATAACTTTTGTTGATTTAACTTTTTCTTGGCAAATCTCGCAATACTCATCAAAACCTCAGCTTTACAACATAGAATTGCCACTAATTTTATCAAATTTTTATGATTAAGCCAGTTTTTGCTGACTTTTAAGTCAAAAATGGTGTATAATTGCTTAGTTTGATCAAATTAAGAGACGCATGAATAGTATTGAATTTGAACAAGTCACCATCACCTATCGCAGAAGGCAAGCGGCCAATCAAATCGCCCTTTTTTATCGCTCAAAAAAAGCTCTATCAGAAATCACTCAAGCCATGCGCAAAACCTTTCTTCAATATTTGAACAATTCTGCTTGTTTTCAAATCCTTGAAAAACTGCAAATACTTGAACAACAATATCAAAACAAAAGCCGTCAATTGAAAGAAAAAAAAGAAAAACTCAATGCTAAAAAATTTCGAACCCAGAGTAATGAAAATTTTAATGACACTTTAAAGTCACTTTTACTTCATCAGAACTATCATCAAATCCCGTTTGATTTTCCTGATTTCATCCCGCATGTCTTTGGCGCATTAGAGCAAAACATCATCAACAAAAATCAGCTACTTACCATCGTATTATTACATGATGCCCTGGATTTTTTCAGGGTTTCTCCTTCAGAATTACAAGCTTATTACCTATTTGAAGGGCCTTTTCACCCGCAACAAATGCATTACTGGCTAGACAAACACCAAAACACTCTTCTGGAAATGAAACATGAGTTCTATACCTACTATGCGTTACCACTGAATGAATTATTTATTGAACGGTTAATTTATGAAATGATTGATGATGATTTTCAAGAACCTTACTTTCAATCCTTACTCAAATTAATATTTAAAAGAAAAAATATCCTTGGAAACAAACTCATCTCTGATTATTTTGCAGCCGTCAATGAAAAACCTAAATTAGCGTTATTGAATACACTTTTCCCTGATGGTCCTCCGATGGTAGATCAAACCACGATAGATAGCATCCGCTTTTTAATTGCCATTGAACAACTCAGTCACCAAATGCCAAGTATCAAAGTGATTGAAGACAAGGTTTATTTTATTATTCCAAGCATCGATACCTTCAATTTATTGACCGGTATTTTATTCACAGAAGAACAAATTTTGCCCTACCCTGTGATAGGACGATTTTCACCACGCTTTATTCGAGCATGTGATGAAATTCCAAGCATTCCCAAAGGGCAAGAAAAAACCCCCGCGCAACAGCATCTGGCAAGATTATTCCCCATTACGAAAACACTCGGCTCCCCACATCGACCTGTTGAAATATATTATCCCGGTATCAGCTATGAGAAAAAACCACATGGATTTTTATCTCATCCTTTTATGTTAACCTGGCATGATTTATTTCATACCTGGCGTGCCAGTGAAAATGAAAAAAACTTTATACGCAAACTTCGTGAACTGCATGATCATAAACTCAACTATAATCCCCATCCCGAAAAAGCCATGTCAGAAGCCATTTGGAAACTCACGGATATGGATTGCTCTGCAGGCATGACTTATCATGAAAAATATCAACATCATCAAATCCAAGCCTTTACACAACTCATTAAAAATCTAGTGTTTAATTATGAATTTCCTCAAATACCGGAAAATTATTTATTCTTATTTCACTATATTACAAATCCCTCATACTGGGAGCCTTTGCCCTATATTGGCTCAATAAAATTCTTAAGCCGACTTTCTTATATCTGGAATGATGTAGATTTTAAAAAAATATTTTTTAGGAAATACCAGGACGTTGAGCAATATCTTCAAATTCGGCCTCAAGCACCCTGGATGCAAATCTATTGGTATAGTAATTTAAACCCACAGCTTCCTTTTGAAAAACAACTAATTGAAACCCTAGATGAAGAGAACTGTCAAAAGTTATTTACCTGGCCAGGTATTGAAATTGAATTTAATGATGACATTTATCAAAATCACCTACAAGCATTGCACATTCATAAAACCGTTTTAAATAATCAAAAATCCCATCTTTATTTTGCCTTCATGTTAACCTATCTTCAAAGACACCATGGTTTGCATGAGTTACCGCTAGGGCCTATGATTTGCTTTTTGCATCAGTTTAATATTAAATGGGTAGAAAAATTGTTGTTGAATGCGATAAAAGGTCTTCATTTACTCAATCTCTATGAGGTATGTCCGAAAACTTACCCCCTTTATACCTTGTTTGAATATTTACTCATTCAATCGACAGACTCATTTCAACAATATTTAAAAATATATCGAAAAGAGTTATCTCACACCTGGATCGAGACTTGCGCCCAATGGTCGATAGAACAGAGAAAACATGTCTTCTACAATAAAGTTGATGAGCCATACTATTTAATACAATACCAACAAATCATGCCAAAAGATCACTTACTGTCACTCTCGAGAACTTATCCAAAATGGGCTCGTCGATTAAAAGAATTGCTACAGTCTCAAGAATTGACTTCTAAAGAAAACGAACGTTACATCTCAGAATCGCCTTGTACAACAGATGATTCCTCAGTTTTTTCCCAAAAAACCTTTTAACTCGTTGATTTTATAGGATACTTTTTCAATTTCCTGACGAATTTCTTTGGCATAATCTGATTGCAAGGCGCTACGTTCCAACGCTTGTTTTTGTAGTTCTAGAATATAAATTTGTTCTTGCAGTTCTCGTTGATAATCTGCTCGAGTAATTGCTTTTTTCTCAAAAACATACTCTGCATGCGAGGGTAGTTTGTGGCTCAACAAGACGAGTACCTGAACCTGCTGAAAAATTTGGCGACTTAAATATTGTGCCTGAGCAGAATAAGCAGACATTTGGCGAAGTTGATGGGTTTTTTGTTGAATTTCTCCAATAGCCATTTGCGGTGTCCAGTCATCCTTGATTTCAAATAATCCCCAGGGAACATAGGAACGATAATTTTTAGGCCACACTGGCAACTTCCACAGTAGCTCGGGTAATCTTGCAGTCAACTCATCACACCATGGACCAATATCCATAAATCCTCATCGACAAATTTTAATCACCAATGGTGGCAACATCATCATCACCAACCCAAATATCTGTAAGCCATGATAAACACTCGATGTACCGACATTGATTTGATCGGGTGTGAAAAAACTAACCACAAAAGTGATGGTCACGCCGATAAATCCGGCCAGCAATACTAAAGAAAAACCCATTTTTCCACCCGGAATTTTGAAGCTAGCATGCTCTAATACGCCATCTCGACGTAATTTAATGATGGCCATAAACATCAAAGCATACATCACCATATAAAGTTGGGCTGCCAATGCGGTTAATAGCCAATAAGAACCACTGACTGATGGCATGAAAATAAACAAAGTCGACATCAGCCAAACAAGCGCTGCTTGCAATAAAAGTAAATACACTGGAGCACCAAAGCGATTGGTTTTTTGTAAAAACTTAGGCAAACAACCATCATGCGCCGCGACCATTAAACCTTTGGTTGGGGCAATAATCCAGTTACTTACTCCTCCCATACCTCCAATCACAATCATCAAAGCAACAATAGGCATAAAGCCTTGTAAATGATAAGCTGTTAGAAAAGATTCAAAAGCCTGCATGATGCCTGATACCAAATTAATATCAGCACTTGGGATAACAATCGCAATGGCAAGAGAACCTAATATCATGGTACTTAAAATAATTAAAACCGAATAGAGCAATACCCTCGGATATGTTTTTTGAGGATGGGCAACATCTTGCGCATGAACAGTTGCAATTTCAATCCCACATAAAGACATGGCAATACCGGTCAAAGAGACCATCATGCCCGGATGATGCCAATCAGGCATCATCTCCCGCCAATCAAAATGAATCTGCATGGGTTTGCCGCTTAGCATCCATAGCGCCCCTAAAACAATAATGGCTGTCATCGGAATCAATAAACCGCTGACGGCACAAAAATTACTAAACCAGGCCGAAGAGCGCATACCAAAAAAGTTAATAAAAGACGCCAAGGAAAAAGCAACGACCACCGTGAGATATAGATACATGGGATCACTTGCAAAATCTGGTGCAATCAAATAGCCAAAGGTTCCCGCTAAAAATGACAATAAGGTCGGATACCAGATCACGTTTTCAGTCCACTGTAACCAGATGGCCAAAAGTCCCATTCGCGCACCAAAAGCTCTTCTTACCCATACATATATCCCGCCTTCTTTTGGAAGACCGGCTGCCAATTCAGCAGACACCAATGCAGTGGGTAATAAAAAAAACAAAGCCGCAAAAATAAAAAAAGAAATCAATTGCGCACCAAAAATTGCAGTGGTCGGTAAATTACGAATACTATCCACAGAACCCACAGTAATCATGGTTAAACTAAATGCGCTTAACACTTTATTTTTAGACATAATTCCTCAATGATTTAAAATCAATTCACGAACAACATGACAGGCCTGATGCATCACATGAATATTATGGATACAAGCCAGCGCAGTAAACAAATTACTCTTTTGCTTAAATAAATGATGCAAATCAGCCCTGGAATAATGTTGACAAGTATAACAATCACATTCTGCCATGATGGGAGTTTGATCTGTTACAAACAACTGTTTTTTAATATCCAACCGACCTTGGGGATACTCACTCTCAAAACGGTACCAATCGTGTGTTCTAACAAATTGGCCCGTATATAAAGAGCCATGTCTTGCATTTCGTGTGGGTGCCACACAATCAAACATATCCATCCCACAGGCAATCACATCCAATAAATCCTGGGGTCCCATACCCACCCCCATACTATAGCGAGGTCGATTTTCAGGCAAAAATTCAGCCAAATGCAATAGTATTTCGCAAGTCATCACCATATCGAAACCGATGGTTTCACCCCCAATGGCGATACCAGGGAGATTTAGGTGACTGACAAATTCAGCACTCTCTTGACGAAGCTTTGGATAAATCCCACCTTGTATAATACCAAATAAGGATTGGTAAAAACCATATGCAGATAATGGATGTGCTTGATGATAATCTAAAGATTGCTTTAACCAACGATGGGTTCGTTGCATAATCAGATAAGCTTCTTTTTCAGAAACACCACTTGGTGTACACTGATCAAAAGCCATGATCACATCTGCGCCAATGATTTTTTGCGCTTCGATAGAAACCTCGGGCGTCATATGTATCCAGCGCGATGTGCCTGGAATACAAAAATGCGCGCCCTCTTCGTCGATGGTACAAATTTCTTTGTTTTTGGATAAGCTAAATACTTGAAAACCACCACTATCGGTGAGCATGGGACCCTGCCAACCCATCATTTGATGCATACCGCCTTGATGCTGGATATTATCTAGTCCCGGGGCACACAACATATGATAAGTATTGCCTCCCAAAATCATTTGGCTGCCAGCTTCGCGAAGTTCAATAGGGGTCATGTTATTAACACCCGCGCGCGTGCCGACCGGCATAAAAACAGGCGTGAGAACTTCACCATGCGCCATGGTTAAGCGAGTCACGCGGGCTTTGTTTTTAGAATACGTTGCTAAAACTTGACAATCGAGTTGGGTCATCTCACATCTTCGAATGATTGATTTGACGATAATGCCCTATCCATAAAACCATCATCAATAAGAAATAGCCCATCGACCACGCCGATAATGGCATGCCCATTAAACGCCATGCCACTGTTGCACAGTCATTTGAGCCCCAAAAAAGCATTTGAATAATGACATCCCATGAAAAATAATTCAAAATTGCCTCAAAACCTGGCATACAAAGGCTATTGTCATGCCCTCCTTGGGACTGAAGCCAAAACTGACGAGAGGCTAAAACAAGACCCAACAGCATGAGTAACCCTTCTGTAAATAGATAAACTCTTTTTTTTGCCCAAACAGCTGAGGTAAACTGGCCTAAGCATAAAAAAGCCAATAAAACCGTAAAAAAACGTTGCATTAAACACAAAGGACAGGGTTCCAACTGTAAAACATATTCCAGTGAATAGGAAATAAATAAAGTTAAAAATGTCAGGATCAACATCCAAAACGAATAACTACGAGTGGCATTGTGGTTCATCTTCTGGCACCATATATTTAATTGCTTGGAGTATATCATCCGGTTGACACATCTCACAGGTTCCCTTGGCAGGCATGGCATTGATCCCTTTGACGGCACTTTCCACCAAGCCTTTTAATTTTTTTTGTTTGCAACGACTCAACCACTCTGTTTTAGAGTGAAATTTAGGTGCACCCGCTAATCCGGATTGATGACACACCGTACAATACTTTTGATAAATCTCTTTACCCGATTGCGTCGCATGTAGACTCAAGGAAAAAAGACCTAAAAACATTAAAAGGATACGCATAAAACAAATTATTATACAAAACAGATAATTTTTAAAAAGTATAAACCGCCAACCTCTTCTTTGCAAGAATAACATCCATAAAAAGCAGACAACAACTCACACCAATCAGATTCCACATCATTATTAATCAAGCAAACTATTTAGATATAGAAATCTCTTGTAAATCATGTAAAGATGAAAATAAAAGTCATGGAATAAAAAATGGAAGATTTGTTTTTATTAGACGACTACATTACCCCCGAAGAACGTGACATTCAAAACACCTTACAGCAGTATCTTCAAGATGAAATGCTCCCCCAATTGCCTGAGTATTTTGAAAAAGGGATTTTTCCACATCATTTCATTCAAGATGCAGGTCATCTTGGCATTTTAGGCTCGGTCATTCCTGAAGAATATGGTGGAATGAATACCAGCTATCGGACCTATGGACTGATTTGCCAAGTCTTGGAATGGGGCGATTCTGCGTTAAGAAGCTTTGTCTCTGTTCAAAGCTCTCTTGGCATGTACCCAATCTATCAATTTGGAACCACTGATCAAAAAAAACGCTTTTTAAAAAAAATGTCCCAAGGGCAAATCATTAGTTGTTTTGGCTTAACGGAGCCTAATGCCGGCTCGGATCCTGCCAGTATGAAAACACATGCCAAAAAAGTCAAAGGTGGCTATATCCTCAATGGCTCTAAAACCTGGATCACCAATGCTACCATAGCAGATATTGCGATTGTCTGGGCAAAAACAGAAGAAGGCATCAAAGGATTGATTGTTGAAAAGGATTTTAAAGGTTTTAAAGCCACTCCCATTCATGCCAAAATGTCCTTGCGAGCCTCTATCAGCGGCCAATTGTTTTTTGAAGATGTTTTTGTCCCAGATGAAAATATTCTAGCCTCACAACCAGGTTTGGGGGCTGCACTGTCATGCCTTAATCAGGCTCGTTTTGGAATTGGGTTTGGTGTCATGGGTGCGGCACAATTTTGCTTTGAAACCACCAAAAACTATCTATTAGACCGACATCAATTTAATCGTCCATTGGCCTCTTTTCAGTTAATTCAAAATGATTTGGCTTTGATGTTTACAGAATGGCAGAAAGCCCAATGCCTTAATTTTCGATTGGCAGAGCTTAAAGATAAAAATCAAAGCACGCCACCCATGATTTCACTGGTCAAAAGTAATAACTGTCGTGAAGCGCTTAACATTGCACGGACTTGTCGTAACCTTTTAGGAGGCAATGGTATCAGCCTCGAGTATCATGTGATTCGTCATATGCTGAATTTAGAATCCACTTTTACTTATGAAGGTACCGATAACGTGCATAAACTCATTTTAGGTCGATATTTAACGGATATCAATGCATTTGAATAAGGAAAATTATGTTTAATATTCTTATCCTGGGTGGTGGGAAAATAGGGAGTCTGGTCGCCTGTATGCTTGCAGAACATCAAGATTTTAAGGTCATTTTAGCCAGTCAATATTTTCATTATCCCATGCCTTCATCCATCCTTACCATCGAAGTGGATATCACAAAAACCAAAGATATATCTAAACGACTTAGACAATACAAAATTGATGCAGTGATTTCTTGCCTACCCTTTTTTCTCAATATTCAGGTGGCAAGTATTTGTGCTGAATCGAATACCCATTACTTTGATCTTACTGAGGATGTTGAAGTCACCAAACAAATAATGAAACTCGCCAAAACAAGTTCGGCCATATTTGTCCCCCAATGTGGCATAGCGCCTGGTTTTGTTAATATTGTTGGGGAATTTTTTATTCCCCAATTCGATAAATGCCAGGAATTACGACTTCGAGTGGGCGGACTACCTCAGTTTACACAAAATGCATTGAAATATGCATTAACTTGGTCCTTAGATGGATTGATTAATCAATATATTAATCCTTGTACTGTCATTAAAAATACTCAATTGATTGAGGAGCCCGCTCTTGAACAATGTGAAAACATCACCCTAGATGGTATTGAATATGAAGCTTTTAATACCTCAGGCGGCATTGGACATCTTGCTAAAAGATATCAGCATCAAGTTCAAGAACTCAATTACAAAACACTTCGATATCCTGGGCATTGTGAAAAAATAAAATTTCTACTTCACGATCTCGGACTCAAAGATGATAGAGACACCTTAAAACACTTACTTAAAAATGCTCTCCCTGAAGTAGAGCAAGACCATGTTATTGTATTTGTATCAGCAGCCGGTTTTAAAAATAAAATCTGGCAAGAACATCATTACTATAAAAAAATTTTACCGCAAAAATTTCAAAATCAAATTTGGTCTGCCATGCAAATCGCCACAGCTTCCTCCGTTTGTGTCGTTGTGGATTTGATTCTCCATCATCAAGACCATCATCAAGGATTGGTGTTACACGAAAAAATTGGTTATGGTGATTTTATGTCAAATCGTTTTTCACAATGCTTTCGTTGAGGAAATCATGGATATTAAAACATTTACAGGTGGTGTATATCTTGGAAAATCAAGCATCTTACAAGACGGACAAGTGATTATTGATTGTATCAATCCCAGTCAAGAACACCTTCTAACACAGATTAAAACAGGTAATATCGACAACATTCGGCATGCCATCAAGCATGCAGAAACGGCTTTTTGGCAATGGGCCATGATTCCCGCGCCGAAACGTGCTTTGGCACTGAAATGCCTATCCCAGAAAATTCAGGCTAAACATCCAGCATTGGCACAACTCATCAGTTTAGAAATGGGTAAAATTTTGAGTGAATCCATGGCGGAAGTTCAAGAAATGCTCGATATATTTGATTTTGCTATCGGTCAATCACGTATGCTGTATGGAAAAACCATGCCCTCTGAAAGACCCCATCATCGCCTCATGGAACAATGGCATCCTTATGGAGTCATCGCCATTTTCACGGCGTTTAATTTTCCCTTGGCGGTTTGGGCATGGAATGCAGCTCTTGCCATCATTGGTGGCAATGCCATTATTTGGAAACCCTCTTCTCAGACACCATTATGTGCAATTGCAATCCATCATCTTTGTATTGAAGTGATGCAAGAACTTCAACTGCCCGATATTTTTAATTTGGCCATTGCAGAAAATCACGAGGCAGTCTCACCATTACTTCATGATAGTCGAGTAAAACTGGTGTCTTTCACCGGTTCTTGTCAGCAAGGAAAATACATCGCCAAGACTGTTCATGAAAGATTGGGGCAAACCTTACTCGAACTCGGTGGCAATAATGCAGTCATTGTTGATGAAACAGCAAACTTAACGCTTGCTTTAAACCATGTGGTTTTTGGTGCAACCGCCACCTGTGGACAACGCTGCACTTCTACTCGGCGATTATTCATTCATGAAAATCATTTTACAAGATTCACTAAAGCTTTAAAAAAGCGTTATGAAATGATAAAAATTGGTGATCCACTGTCACCACATACCATGATGGGGCCACTGATAAATCAAAAGGCAAAAATTCGTTTTGAAGACGTCATCCATGAGCTTCAAGTTCAGGGTAGCACTTGTTTATATGGGGGGAAAACAATTCCATCCAAGGGTTTTTTTGTACAGCCGACACTCATCACTAACATCGAGCATCACATACCACTTGTTCAACAAGAAACTTTTGCACCGATTTTATATATTTTTCCGATTAAAAAAATAGACGAAGCCTTAAAACGACAAAATGAGGTACCTCAGGGTTTATCATCCGCACTTTTTACCCAAAAACTTGAGCATGCCGAATACTTTTTAAGCCATCAAGGTAGCGACTGTGGAATAGCCAATATCAATACCTCAACAGCAGGTGCTGAAATTGGTTTAGCATTTGGGGGAGAAAAAGAAACGGGACAGGGTCGTGAAGCAGGATCTGATGCCTGGAAAAATTACATGCGAAGACAATCGACAACCATTCATTGGGGAGACGATTTTGAATTGGCGCAGGGCCTCAAAGGATAAGAGATAAGCCCAAGGGGGCCTATCTCCAAACAGCTTTACCTAGATACTGATGGCACTTGATTATGAATTTCATCACTCATCATTTGCATCACAAGACAACACGATGCAACCAATGCATAACACATTAGAGCTGATATACTCGCCAATATGATCGCAACGCCGATTTCATAAGAAGCAGAAAGGATTACCACGCCACCTAGCACCATACCTATCATCGTTATCGGGAGCAAAATATCCGAGGATGCTAAAATATCCATGGATGCTAAAATATTTTGTTTTTCAAGATCCGAATTAGCTAGAACTCCTTCGGATTTGACTATCACTGCTTTTAAGTGCTCAGTAGTATTCTCAGCATTGGCGCAAGTTTCACTAACATCTTGAATTGCTTCATCAGTTGCTATAAATGTAGGAACAACATTTGCATTAGAAATATCAGTCTCGGCAATAATCACCTCTGATGATCCCTGTATCACTTCATAAGCACAGTCGTCTTCATCTTCTGAATTAACATCTTCAACATCGTCATCATAAAGATTACTGCTCGTATTTTGTGAGCTCTGATTAGAGGTTACAATATCCTTTTGATCAGCAACGTTAACATTATCTGCGTCAATTTCGTCCTCATAAATTGAAGATGGATTCAATTTGAATCTCTCATAAGCCTCGTTTAAAATTTCTAAAGTGATACCATTAGGTAGAACTCCTTCAACTCTATTTAAGTAATTATTATGAAGGAAATAAATGATATTATGGTCATTTTCATCGATAGATACCTTGGCAGAACCCTTGGATATATATGGTTTCTGAGTAGTCAAAAAGCCACCCGAGCTATCTTGAACCAATTCCCATTTTTTTTCAAATTCTACAGTTACTTTCATATTTAACCTCTTGCATCAATTCATAGACTCTTATTGTATCTTTTTTTTGCAAAAAGGTCAAATTAAGTATTCCTTCATGAGATATGCAACAGTGAGTTTCCTAGGAAAGTTCAGACATCATAACTGAGATAAGTCCAATGGACCTATCTCTTCATACCGTTCGATAAATAAAACCTTGTTTGAAATCTTTATCATCAAATCAATACGCTACTCTAATTGGACCTTTGTACAACCCACACAGCTACTGAACTCACGACTTCAGTATGTGTCTCTAACAGGGATATAACAAGTTCCTCTTATAGATGAATAATCTAGCTTAAATTAAGCAAGATGTAATGTAGGTGATTCTTGCACAGACCTAACAAATTTTTCAAAAATACAACCCGCCAATGCGCCTAAAAATCCCGAAAGCATCAGAGCAATCCCCATTTCTGCTACGCCACAAGCAAGTAATAGAGCACCAACGATACCAATGACGGCACCAACAGCACTCATTATATTCAATGGATTAGAAAAAAAGCCATGTTGTTTAAAATATTGGTTACGCAATACTAGATTTACAATCGTTCTTTGACTGTCTACCTCTTGTTCCTTATCCTTTGAATCAATCTGTACATCAAGTAAAGAAGCGCTATCATGATTTTCTTTCTCGATTTCAATTTTGTATGTTTGTGGTTGCGAATTTTTCAAAAAATCATCATACAGATTTTGTAAATCCTGCAGACTTAGACCCTCTGGCAATTCTAGTGGCGGTGTTATTGTACGACCTTCCACAATAAGAAGGATTTTCAGTGTTTGATGGTTGTTGCTTACAGTAGCAAATCCTTCCCATACCGATGGTTTACTTGCTATAAAAAAGCCACCTTGACTACTTTTAATTTCATTCCAATCTTTTTTTTCACAAAATTTAATTGTCATCACCATCATGCACCTCTTACATCAAAAATATTGTCGAGATTGTGTCATTTTTTCTCAGGGAGCTCAAGCATTGTTTTTAAGACAGTTAAAACTTCTTCACGATTCGGCAAGCCTACTCGCTTTTGTCGTCCAAGATGTCCTTTAAGAATTGAAATACTCGATTGAGGAATATTAAAAAAATTCGACAGCAATTTAATCACTGCTTCATTTGCTTTGCCATCTTGTGCCTTAGCACAAACCGATAAAGCAAGCCCCCTTTCAGTTGGTTTTAAAACTTGATTATGACTTGCGCCTGGCTTTACCCAAACCAAAAGCTCAATCTGGCGTTCAAATATTTTTATATGGGTCATCAAAAAATCAAAAAGTGAACTAAACTTGAATTATAAACACCTTTAACATTTTCACCAATCATGTTAAAAAAACTTTGTCTTATCTTATGTTTAATTGGCTTAGCCCCACTCTGTCAGAGTTATGACCCGCTGAAAAATCAAAAAGTGGCAAAATATCCAAACCCTGGAAAAGGTCGCCAAATTGATATCGCCAGAGAAGTACAGTTGAGAAAACGTTAAAAAAACACTATGCTTGACCTTAAACTTGTTTGAATCCTTATATCTATGTTACGAATTGCGACCCGAAAAAGCCCACTTGCCCTCCAACAAGCCCATCATGTTGCCCAACAGCTTCAACAATTTTACCCTGATTTAGAAATTGAATTGGTTCCCATGACCACTCAAGGCGATGAACTCCTCCATCAAAAACTGCTTAATTTTGGTGGTAAAGGGCTTTTTGTCAAAGAACTTGAACAAGCTTTACTCGAGCACCGTGCGGATATCGCTGTCCACTCCATGAAAGATGTACCTGCTTTATTTCCAGAGGGCTTAAAACTACATACCATTTGCAAGCGAGATAATCCCTTTGATGCTTTTATTTCCAAAACCTATAAAAGTCTAAATACCCTAAAACCTGGAAACACCATTGGAACGGCCAGTTTAAGACGCCAAGCACAACTTTTGGCTTATCGACCTGATTTAAAAGTTCAAATGCTTCGTGGCAATATCCATACCCGTCTTGAAAAACTGGAACGTGGTGATTTTGATGCCATTATTTTAGCCTGTGCGGGTTTAGAACGCATGAAATTACAAGACAAAATCCAACAAACACTCACCACCGATATCATGTTACCTGCTTGTGGCCAAGGTGCTATTGGCATTGAATGTCGAAGTGATGATATCAAAACTCAAGCCCTCATTGAAAAATTACAGTGCTTGGATACCACCGTATGTGTTCAAATTGAAAGAGCGGTCAATCGAGAACTGGGTGGCCATTGCCATGTACCCATCGCCATTTTTGCTCATTATCAAAAGGCCGATTTGATACATCTTCAAGCTCGCATTTACAATGCACAGGGCACACATCAATTACGCTGGGAAAAAGAATTTTCGGCATCTCAAGCCATGGAATATGCCCAAGTTTGTGCAAAAGAATTATTACACCTTGGTGCGCTGGAACTTATTCATGATGAAAAACATTGATTTACAAGGGCTATGTATTTTAAATACTCGCCCATTATTTCAAGGGGCAAGCAAACGTTTTGCAGATTTAATTGAATCGCATGGTGGGAAAACCCATGCACTACCCATGCAAGAACTCAAGGCAGTGCATTTTAGCCCCCCTGAAAACATCAACTTCCAAAAAATCATTTTTGTGAGTCAAGCCGCTGTTTACTTTTTTTTTCAAAGAGTCAAATGTATCCCGTCAACTATTGAAGTCATCGCCATCGGCGAGGCAACCGCATCTTCACTTAAACTTCAAGGCATTCAGGTTCATTATTATGCCACGGAAGCGACCAGTGAAACGCTTTTAAGTGCGCCTTGTTTTCAAAACATTGTAGGACATGCGATTTTATGGGTCAAAGGGACGCATGGTCGCAGACACATTGGTGAAGAACTTGCAAGAAGACACGCTAAAGTCACTGAACTCATGGTTTATGAAAGCGCATTAGTTAATTATGATAAAAATGAACTATTAGACATTTGGCCAAAAATCAATATGATATTGATGACCAGTGAGCAAGCTTTTAACCATCTTAAAGACTTATGCCCCAAGGATTGGCTTTTACAACAAGTCATACTTTGTTTTAGTCAACGGCTTGCAGATATTGCAAAAAAGTCTGTAAAAGGTCATATTCTAATATGTCAGCACAATCAAATTTTAGAAACATTATTCACATATAAGGTTCAGTATGCAAACTCCATCTAAAAAACATTGGCTTTATGGATTATTCATGGGTTTTATCGCATTACTAACACTTGCCAATCTTTGTGGACTGAGTTATTTCTATCATCTTTACACTTATCAATCACTTCTCACGCAACACAAAATTCAGACCAATCAAACAGTACTAAACAATATCGAACAACAACTTCAACGAAAAAATCCTGATATCCAGCAATTGTTTGCTTTATATCACATTGAAAGACTCATTAGCGAAGCTCAATTTCAGGTGAATCATTTAAATCATACTCATATTGCTCGCCAATATTTAAAATTTGCTGAACAAATGGCCCAAGAAAAACACCTTCAACCCTTGGAACAAGCCATACAAAACGATTTACAAACACTTACTCAAATTCATTTGAGTCAACCATCAAAGCTTATTTTCTCGTTAAATCAAATACACCAACAATTAGAAAACCTGCAAGAAAATAAAGTCTCCATGCAAAATCAAACCTCGACTTCATCAACATTGCCAATGTGGGCCAAAAACCTAAGACCCTTGATTCAAATTGACCGATATCAAGCCCCCTCCTCTATATTATATGCGCCGACTGAACAAGCTAAAATCATTCAAGAAGCTTATGGTTTAATTTCACTAATTCAATATACAGCCCTTCAGCAACAACAAAAAAGTTATCAACAATACTTGCATCAATTATCGGTATTATTAGAACGACTTCCAGAAAATCCAGTGATTCAAAAACAACTCACCATTCTTTTGGATCAACATTTCAGAATTGAAAATTCCATTGATTTTCAAAGTTACCAACAAGTTCATCAACTTATTCAACATGAGAATTTCCCATGAAACACTTATTATGGCTTATGATTTTAGCTGGCCTTTGTTCTTGGTTTGGTAATGCTTTAATCCACGATCCGGGCTATGTTTTAATTTTATTTCATGGTTGGCAAATTCAATCGACAGCAATTGTTTTTGTATGTCTTGGTTTATTCATGCTTCTTATACTATTTTTTGGTGTGAAAATATTAACGATTTTCTTGCATATTCCAAAAGTCATTCAACGTTTATTCACAAAACTACAACATTTACGTCAAACCAAACATTTACGACAAGGATTGGAAGCTTATTATAAAGGTGATTGGGTTGATGCCTTAAAAGGTTTTTCGCATTTGCCACATGCCACAACACCTTGGATGGTTGATTTAATGGCCGCACAAGCGGCTCAATATCAAGGACAACTTAAAACACGTGATCAATTTCTACATTTAGCGGCGACTCAAGAACCCAAAGCACGTACAACTATTTTACTCTTTCAGGCCCATCTACAATTTGATCAACAACAATTTGAACAAGCACAAGCCACCCTTAACCATATCGCGCAATTTGAACCTAAATGCCCTCCAGAATGGTATACCTTGCAATGCAAACTCTTCTTAGAATTCAAAGAGTATTCTAAGGGATTAAATTTGCTTGAATCTCATCGTGAATTAAACAAACAACCCCTCATTTATGTTCATCTTTACAAAAAAATGTTCGTGGGTGTTCTAACACCCTATTTTGAAAAAATGGCTTTTGAAAAAGCTCATGAATTCATTGATAAGCTCCCTAAGCATCTCAAAACTGATATCGAACTTTTAGAATTTTTTGCCCCCGTACTACTGACTCAAAAATCCTATGCACGTGAAATGGAACATCTGATAAAAAAAGCCCTTAAAAAAGAAACGACCATCCAAGCAAAACTGCAACTCATTGGGGCCTTGCCTACAAATCCCCTGTGGCTTACCACCATTGAAAATATCGAACTAACCGAACATCATGATGCAGGCATTTATCTCAAACTAGGACAAATCAAAACCAAGTATCAGCTCTGGGGAGCGGCCATTCAAGATATACAAAAGTCGATTGCCCTTGAAAAAACACCCGAAGCTTATGCGCTACTGGCTAAAATTTATTTGGAACTGCGTCAAACCTCACATGCTTGTCAGGCCATGGAGCAATCGCTTCTGCTACAAACTTAATAATCATTTCCTAAATGAGTTGACATATTTTCGTTTATCCATATAGAATGATGTTTTTATCATTAAGGACAAAATAATGAATCATCTTTTCCATTCATCTACATCATCCAAAACATCTGATATCTCCAACCGGAGCTGTATTTGGCATCGATAATTTATTAAAAGCACTTGCTCAAACATCATTATTTAGTGATTCTTTTTTTATTTCTCAACTTCATCAACATTTTAATCAATTCCCTAATCTAAGAAATCTCATAGGTCCAGTGTCTTATCAAATTGGTTCCGGATGGGCTATAGATATTGTTACTGCATATGGTCTAACCATCGAAGGCATTCGAAAAGCATTGCTGCTCCGTTCCCTCAATATTCCCGTTATTGACAAACCTGAAGACTTTAAAATTTTTTTAAAGCAAGTCAATATAGGTGAAAAAGCCATCGCCATTATTGATGATGCGTTATTTCATGATCATGATGGAATTCATGTTTTTGCGATATATTATGAAAAAGGTCGCGACCATGATGTGCTCATTTGCTTTGATTCCATGAATCAAAACATCGATATCTCAAAATCAAAAATCCTTGAATATTTTCAAGCACCTTTACTGATTATGACGCCCGATAGACATCGGCAACAAGTTCAAGAAACGACTTGCCACGCATATGCAATTGAAGATGCCATGATTCTCAGTCAATCACTTCAGAAAAGGGGTTGTTTACCCATACCCATTCCGAGAATTTCAAGTTTAGAAGCCTGCAAAATCAAGTTTTCGGGGTCCTTTTTTTCTCTATTTTTCTCAAACCAAGTATCATTACCTTGTGAATTTCACAAATTTACATTTACTGAAGCCTTTTTAAGTTTTGATGCGACCATGGCAAAAAAAGAACTATTTGAAATGATAATTATCAACGAATTAAATGAAGCACAGGAGAATCTCGAATTCATATTAAGATAAATATCTAAGTTTCAGGCGCTAGGACTAGATTTCTTTCATTAGGATGTTTTATACTTAAACTCTTATGAAAATTTATCTTGCATCCCAAAGTCCTCGGCGCCAGGATCTTTTAAAACAAATGGGTGTGGAATTTCAGGTTCTGCCCATTGATATACTGGAAACAACCCTTCCCCATGAATCCTCAATGGATTATTCAAAGCGCATCACTCATGAAAAGTTAGTTGCAGCAAGGCAATTCATCGATGAGCATGAGTTACCCAAACGTCCTATTTTATGCGCCGATACCGAAGTGGTGATGTCGGGAAAAATATATGGAAAACCTAAAGATGCCCTAGATGCATTTCAAATGCTCAAAAGCTATTCTTTGCAAAAACATCAAGTCATGACCAGTGTTGGTATTCATTTTTTAGATATTGAAAAGATAGAAATCGATGTCACCGATGTCTACTTCAGTGAATTAACTGATGACGTCATTGAAAATTATTTGGCCATGAATCAGTATCAAGATAAAGCTGGCGCATATGGTATACAAGGCTATATGGGCCAGTATATCGAAAAAATTGAGGGCAGTTTTTACGCCGTCATGGGACTGCCGATTCATCGAGTCAGAAGACTCTTAGACAATCTAGATGGTACTCAATGAATACGATAATTTGTAGAACATCGATAGGCATCGTGTTGATTTAGCAAAGTCTGATTCCAACAATCATGAGCACAATATTTGTGTTTTTGCAAAATGATGCCAGGCCTTACTTGCCGATATTCTGGATACAAAAAAGCATAACTTTGCCAACAAAAAAATGTAACCATCAAAAAAAACCAAAGCTTATTCATCTATTACCCGCACATCATGGTCTTAGATTCATTATAGTACAATGCTCAAAAAAAGATCAGCCAGCAGATGCTGCTTGTGATTCTTCTTTATTGTGCCAGTTAAATAAACTTAATGTCGTCATCCCAGCCAACAAGCCCCAAAAGGCTGAGCCAACACCAAATAATGAAATTCCAGAGGCCGTAATCAGCAAAGTGATCATCGCTGCCTCTCTATCTTTTTCATGATACAGAGCCACGCTTAAACTCGAACCAATGGTATTAAAAAGTGCAAGCCCAGCAATCGTTGTCACCAACGACTTCGGAAATGCCATAAAAACGGTAACTACGGTCGCACCAAAAAGACCAATTAAAATCCAAAAAACACCCGCTATCAATACTGATTTATAACGATGATTAGGATTAAGGTCGCACTCTTTACCAGAACAAATCGCTGCTGTAATCGCTGCAAGCCCAATTGAAAAACAACCGAAAGGCGCAAACAAAATATTACAAAAACCAATCCAACTAATTAATGGTGAAGCAGGTGGTTCAAATCCGGCATTGGTCATCACTGAAAGACCTGTGATGTTTTGTGAAGTCATGGTGACTACAAATAAAGGAATTCCAATACTGACCAAACTCGCCCAGTGAAAATCAGGCATGGTAAATACCGGGGTGGTCAAATGCCAGGATAATCGTGGAATATGAAACATGCCACGTGAAACCGCATCCATCACCCCCACCATCAATACCAATAAAATGACATATCGTGGTGTAAAACGCTTACCCAAAAGATAAGTCAAAAGCATCAAGCCAACCAATTCCATATCATTTTGAAAGCTGGAAAAAACATCTAAACCAAAACGCATCAGAATACCCGCCAACATGGCAGAAGTAATCGTTCTTGGAATGGATTTCATCAGACGTTCAAAAACCCCTGTTAATCCGACTAGAAAAGTCAAAAAAGCAGAAAACATGAAAGCTGCGACTGCTTTTGACATCGGCACACCACTTAAGCTGGTTGCTAATAATGCAGCGCCTGGTGTTGACCAACCGGTTAAAATAGGCATTTTAAAATGCCAGGAAAAAGTCATCGCAGTAATGGCAATACTGATGCCTAATGCAAAAATCCATGATCCCATTTCTATACTATTAGCGCCGGCATTTTGTGCCGCCTGAAAAATAATCAATACCGAGCTGGTAAAACCGACTAAAACGGCTACAAAACCAGAAACGATATGTGAAATAGCAATCTTTTTTTTTCTCATCATTAAGGCTTCTTACATAGTTAGTTGTGCACGAATTTTAATAAAATTCTCATATCTTTTTTGAGTGATTTTCTGGGTTTTAAGCGCCTCTAGAAAAGCACAATTAGGAGCAGAAACATGGTCACAATCTCGAAATTTGCAATGTCCGATAAAAGGTCGAAATTCTTTAAACCCCCAGAGTAATTCTTTTTTATCTATTTTCCATAATCCAAAAGAACGTACGCCTGGTGAATCAATGATATCACCCGAATCATCAAGATGGAAATAATATGCAGAGGAAGTGGTGTGTTGACCAAATTCATGAGTAGCACTCAAAGGAGATGTCGCTAAATTTATTTCAGGGAGCAATGCATTAATCAGCGTTGATTTACCAACACCAGACTGACCGACAAAAATACTCACCTGTTCGGCCAGTAGCGCTTTTAAATTTCCCATCTGGGAATCTACCTGAGAAGTGCAAACAAAATCATGAACCAAAGACTTATAAGCACTTCGCAGCGTTTGTTCCATGGAGTGATGTTCATCATCCAAATCAGCTTTATTGAAAATGATACTCACCCGGAGACCCAAAAGCTCCGCCATCACCAAATAACTATCAATTAAAAGTTCAGAATACATCGGTTTAGGGGCAATAACGACTATCAGCTGGGAAATGTTGGCCGCCAAAAGCTTATATTTTTGATAACGATCTGGACGTCCAAGTTCGGTTGTTCGAGGCATCACACTTTCGATAACGCCAAGCTCTGCTGGGGTTGACTGCCAATAAACCTTATCACCAACCACCAAAGAATCAATATCAGGTCGAATATTACACCAAATTTTTAAATGAGATTCTAAACACTCGACCAATGCTCGTTTTTTTGTACGCGTTAAAATCAAACCCATCTTAGCATTATGGATATCAAATGCTTGTTGTTTTTGGATAATTCGAGATTTTTGTTGTTTGGAGAGCTTTTTTTTGCTCATTCAAGCACTCAGTTTTCATATTATAGCCTATTTTGCCACTGCCAAACTAAAAATGCGAGTGTCTCTTCATGAAAAAAAGCATATAATCACAGAAAATATACTTAAAATGTAAAACCATGCAAATCTATTTAGTCGGTGGCGCGATTCGAGATCAATTATTGCATCTTCCCATCATAGAAAAAGACTGGGTCGTGGTGGGCGCCACACCGGAACATTTACTCAAGCTTGGTTATAAGCAAGTTGGCAAACATTTCCCTGTGTTTATTCATCCTCAAACACAAGAAGAATATGCACTGGCTCGAAAAGAATTGAAACATGGTCATGGTTATCAAGGCTTTATTTTTCAATTTTCTGAAGAAGTCACCTTGCAAGAAGATTTATTACGCAGAGATCTCACCATCAATGCCATGGCCATGGATGAAAACGGCCAGATTATTGATCCGTATGGTGGTCAAAAAGATTTAGAAAATAAAGTATTAAGACATGTATCTCCGGCTTTTGTGGAAGATCCTTTACGTGTTCTTCGCACGGCTCGATTTCATGCACGGTTTTTTCACTTGGGCTTTCAAATTCATCCGAAAACACTCGAGCTGATGAAGTCGCTTGTTGCCTCCGATGAATTAAGTTACTTATCACAAGAACGCATCTGGAAGGAATGGGAAAAAGCACTTGCCACCGCAAACCCAGAAGTTTTTTTTGAAGACTTAAAAAAATGTGGCGCCCTGCCACCAGCCCTTGCCAAGTTATCTACAAAAACTCTTTCCACTGCTAGTCAAAAAACCCAAGATATCGATATTCGCTTAACTTTGTTTCTAATGGATTTAGATGATTTAGCAATTTTAATAACCCTTAAAGTTCCACAGAATTTACAAATACAAATTAAACTTTTTCAAGTTTTTCATCCTGAACTGAATTTGTTTCAACATCAAAATGCCAACAGTATTTTAACGCTTCTTCAAAAAACTGATGCACTTCGAAATACTCAGCGCTTTGAACGTTTACTAGCATGCTATGAAGTGTATGCATCAAAGGATTCTTGCACTGAGTGTTGGTTAAAATTGATTCAAGAACTTAAAGCCATACGCTTGCCGCAAGACATGCAAACCGGTAAGAATGTTGCAAATATTCAGCACTATTTCGAAACCAGACGCCTACAAATTATTGAACAAAAGGTATTTTCTCATGAATAATCAAAATCATCTCATCTGGATTGACTTGGAAATGACCGGTCTTTCTCCTGAACGCAATCAAATTCTTGAAATTGCAACTGTGGTCACTGACATGAACCTCCATATTCTTGCCAATGGTCCAACATTTGCGATTCAAACGCCCAAAGAAATATTAATGGAAATGGACGATTGGAACCAAACACATCATCAAGCCTCCGGTCTTTATAAGCGCGCACTCAATAGTCATGTCACCGTTGAGCAAGCAGAGCGCATGACGATTCAATTTCTCAAACATTTCACACAGGCACAATGCTCGCCTATTTGTGGGAATAGCATTTGCATGGATAAACAATTCTTAAACCGATATATGCCTGAGTTATCCAATTATTTTCATTACCGGCAAATTGATGTCAGTAGTTTTAAGGAAATGCTAAAACGCTGGTACCCAGACCAGGTAAAATTTGATAAAATGAGTAAACATTTGGCTTTAAGTGATATTTATGATTCCATTGAAGAATTAAAATATTACCGCGAACATTTTTTTATAGGTTAATATCATGCAACGTGAACGTTTAGAATTGCCCAATGGCGCAAACAAACTATTGCTGCACTCATGTTGTGCGCCCTGTTCTGGGGAAGTCATGGAAGCCCTTCTCGCTTCAGAGATAGACTTTACCATCTTTTTTTACAATCCCAATATTCATCCCGAACAAGAATATTTAATTCGCAAAGAAGAAAATGTCAAATTTGCAGATCTTCACAATATTCCATTCATTGATGCGGATTATGATAAAGACAATTGGTTTGAACGAGCCAAAGGCATGGAATGGGAACCTGAACGCGGGAAACGCTGCTCCATGTGTTTTGATATGCGTTTTGAACGAACAGCGCTTTATGCCTATGAAAATGGTTTTCCAATCATTTCAAGTTCTCTGGGAATTTCTCGCTGGAAGGATATGAATCAAATTAACACTTCGGGTTTGAAAGCAGCCAGTCATTATCCTGGAATTGAATACTGGACTTACAATTGGCGAAAAGATGGTGGTGCAGAGCGCATGTATCAAATAGCAAAGCGTGAAAACTTTTATAAACAAGAATATTGTGGCTGTGTATACTCGATGCGCGATACCAATCGCTGGCGCAAAGAAAATGGTCGTGACCGCATCAAAATTGGTGTGGAATACTATGTTCAACCTGATTCTCAAGGATGATCATGTTTAAATCCAATTTAAGTTATCAACCGGAACAAACGCATTTTCAAATCACCAGCGACATGTCGATTTGTCAATCGGACTATCCCCTAGACTGGTACCAAACCGAGTTTATTCCTTATGCTGAGGAATATTTGGCCCTGCCAGATAGAAAACTCACCACAGTCCTGGACTGGATGCGACCTTATATACATAAAGCTCAAAAACACTTTGGTGATGAATTGCTATTGTTAGCACATTACTACATGGGTGGTGAAATCGTTCAATTAATCCAAGAATTTGGTGGTGTCATCGGTGATTCCTATCAGCTGGCTCTAATGGCCGCTCGTAACCCAGAAAAAAAGGTCATTATTGAATCAGCCGTACATTTCATGGCCGAGTCCATTAGTATTCTGGCTCATCCTGATCAAAATGTTTATATCACCAATCCAAAATCAGGTTGCACCATGGAAATGTTTGCCAAAGATTTCATGGTTGAACCTGCCATTGAGCAACTCAACGCACGCTTTGGACGAGAGAATATCATTCCTATCTGTTATATGAATACCTCAGGTCGAGTCAAAGCCTTAACTGGCGCTCAAGGCGGAGCGGTCTGCACGAGCTCAAATGTCAAACAAATTTTCCAATGGGCACTTGAACAAAATAAGAAAATTCTTTTTATTCCAGATAAACACATGGGTGAAAATGTCGCCCAATGGCTAAATATCAAAAATATCGCCTACTGGCCTAAAGGAACAGAAGGCGCTCGTTTTCAATTAGAAGCTCAGAATAAAACAACCCTTCAACAGTTCGATGAAGCACAGTTGATTTGTTTTGCCAGTGAATGCTCGGTCCACACCACTTATCAAGCACAACAATGTCAATATTGGAAACAAAAAAATTATCATGTGGTTTGTCATCCGGAATGCACCAATGCCGTCATGAATGCCAGTGATTCGATGGGTTCTACGGCATTTATATGGGATCAAGTTCTCAATGATAAAGCTGGCACCAAACATTACGCCGTTGCCACTGAAAACCATATGGTCAATTATCTCAAATCACAGGCCAAAACCAAAGGTATCCATGTAGTCAATGTTGCCGAGGCGCCAATTGCCAACAGCCCTCAAATCGGTTGTGGTTGCGCGACGATGTCTCGTAATGATCCTCCCCATTTGATAGCACTCCTTGACACTTTAAGACAAGGCAAAACGCTACCCTATAATGTGGTTAAAGCAGGTGATGTGGTGAATGAATTTACCGGACTTCGTCAACGTTTATCTGACACAGAACAACAATGGGTCATCGATAATGCCCGCATTGCCTTAGAAAACATGATTCGGATTACAGAAAAGAAATAATTGAAGAGTGCTTGGCACTCTTCTTTTTCATCGTACTGTTACATTTATCCCTCAAAATAATCATGGTGTTTTAAATAAAAGCACTACATGCTATAATCTTCATCTTATACCCCAAATAAGTCCTTATAAAATACGATTAAATCAAAATAAGAACCACAATAACTCACAATGCATAAAAATAATCTATAATTCAATTAGGAAATATTAAATTAACGATATATGAATAATTTATACTCTCGAATATTTACATCTCAATGGCCCAAAGGCCCATTAATTAGAAGCATTCATACCGATACGATACACACCTATTTACAAAACCATCCACGATCTCAAGTCCTCATGATTGGCGGCTTGGCAACCGTTTCATCATTAATTACTCGAATTGAAATGAATCCAGACTGGGCTGAGCAAATCACTTTATTCAGCAAAAGACCATGGTACGCTTATATTCATCCAAGCTGGAAAGTTGGTATATGGGGACAAAATGTAAATTATTTACCCCCGGCTTTACGAGAAATAGCCATCAAGGATTTGAACTTACAAGCCAATACACAACTTAATTTTGGCCATATGCAAAAAATTCAATCCATCGCTTATTTGAAACTTCAAAATATGGGATTATTTATTTTTGATGATGAAGTCATCAAAATTGTTCAAAATAGCCAAAATGAAGCTGATATTCTTTTGAGTACCCATCAAAAAACGAGACATCAAAAACTTAAAGCGAACCTCATTGTGAATTTTTCCAGAAGTCCTCGAACAACTTTTGGAAATTTCTCGGTTAAAAATACCGGGGAGCTATACACTCAAGATGCGGAATTCTTATCCACTCAGGCTATTATAATTGATGGGATGGGGCAAAATGCAGCGTGGGCATTGCGTGATTTTGCTGGAAAACGGCCTATCCATATTTTAATTTCTGAGAATGAGTATATACGAGATGATTTGCTCAATTTGATAAATAAAAGCAATGCTCAAATTCAGGACCCAGCGCTTCATTGTAAAATAATAAAAATCACGATGAAAAGTAAGCTTGAATATGAAGATGCTCAAGGATATGTAGAAAAAATGATTCTCCATGTTCACGATCCTATCAACAATGACAATAAAACAATCGAAGTTCTAAAAGATGACATATATGGTGCACGAGGACTGCAGTTAAATACCACATTAGTAGAGGGCCACCGCGTATGGAATATAGAAACCCCAGGTTATCCTATAGAAATTATAACAAATTCAACAGGTGAGTTTGTACAAAATAAAAGTCTATCCATTGTGCCACCAGGCAATTTAATGGCCGTACATACCGGTGTCAATGATGTCTTGGGCTGCGAAGTCATCAATGATTATCGAGATATCGGAAGAATCGATATTTGGAAAAAAAGGGTCAATTATCTGGCCAAACAATTAGACTTTAAAATTCCAGATGACTTTTTTATAGACATTTCTAAAAAATATTCACATTTTACCCAAAAACAAGTTCACGATATGAGTCAAATAGAGCGCGTGGTTATGCGTGCCTTTCAAGAACATGTTCATATTCAAATTTCAGATGATCAAAAACTTACCTGGAAAGAATTTTTAAAATTATGTGGACAGGAAAAATTTAAATGTCCACATGATCAAATGAGCTACACGAAAAATAATAGAAAATAAACTCGACTTTAGCCATTTTTGAATAAATTGAAGTGGGATTTAAGATTAGAAAGGAGTTGCCAACGCTAACAAACTCTTTATCATGTGTTTTGCTTAAGAAATACATTAGGAGTTACGCATTGACAACACCAGAAAATTTTGGATTCAAATGTTCTTTTC
>CAZNFJ010000007.1:0-56845 GCA_964572685.1 uncultured Legionellaceae bacterium | reverse complement strand
TGTATACCTTTGGTGGCATATGCTATGACTTTTGATTTTTTGGGGAGTTTTCAGTTTCTTGCTCCTCATTATTCTCATTGCCTTTTACTTTTTGACGTAAAATCTCGGACGATGAAAAAATAGAGTCTCTTCTAAGCTCGGGCGTGGACAATTGTAACGTCTTTGAGGGATTTTCAGGTAATGGAAGAAGCTCATCAACAGCCTCCATGACTGAGTCAGGTTGCTTTGCTTTCTTTTTTGATAATTCTTGTAAAATATTCACTGTTGAAACAAATTCAATGGCTTCTTTTCTATCTTGAGTTCTCTTTGACGCCCATTCATTGTTTTGGTCTTTATCGTCAGTTTTGGTAAACATGCCGTTCAATAAATCAGACAATTTTCCAAAAGCAAACTTAAAACCGCTGGTCACGGAATCCAGCACTTTGCTGAATAATGGAGCGCCCACTCTTACTCTGACTGGCTCTAAAATATGATCTTTAATACGTTGAATATGCTTAATCTCATCGGCATGATTACGTTCATGCAGTTCATTGGTTTCTGGAAATCCCTGTTGTAAACTTCGTAAATAAAACAATCTACGAGACATACTAAGTATTGCTGAATCTCTATTCATTGAAATGTTTTGGATATTTGAAGAAAGTTGGCTAAAAATTTCAGGTTTGGTGTCATTTAATCCAACATAGCCCGGTATATCTCGTGGATTTTCTTCACATACTCTCTCCCCTCGCATGCCATGTTGATTAAATTGACAATGACATTTGATCATCTCTTTGTGGATATTGAAGGTAACCTCAAATACTTTTGTAAGTGGCAAATTATCAAAATCATCATCTTCCTTGAGCAAGAATTGGTCCTTGATTTCATCAAGTTGATTATTTTTTAATAATTCACAAAACGTAATCAATCGAGTAGCTGAAATAGGTGGAGCACCTTCATACATAACACTCAACAATGTTTCAAGTTCTTGTTCATCAAATAAACCGATCGTTAATAAAAACTCTTCTTTAATGAGCCGATGAGTCAGCGGTACTAACAATTGCTTTTGGATTAAGTTATTTAATTGGTCTTTATCTAAATGCGTAAGTGGCGCCTTTTCTGGAGCGAGATTTCCTAAAGATGTCTCAAATTTATTGAATCTAAAATCAAGCTGTAAAACATCCGGAGCAGAATCCTCAAACATAACATCGAAATTCTCTGTAACATCGGCTGAATTTTTCAATTTCTTGGCAATTTCGCTTCGTATTAAAGGATCCCTTAAAACTTCAAGAATCTTCTCCAAATCCTCTTGATTATAAGCCAATTGCAAAACATCGATAAAATCAGTGGTTGTCAAATATTGACTAATGGTTTCTAATTCAATGAGGTCTTTAAGAATAGAGGTCCTTTCATCAATCAATTCTTTTGAATCTCTGAGTTGTTCTGCTGTAAAATCAGGTAATCGACTATTTTCTTCACCAATGGCCTTGAGCCCGTTAAAGAGGTCAATTAAAGGTTTTTTCATACCTTCAAAATCTTCTGATTGGCTTTCAAGTTCTTTAAACTTCGCTTCATTTAAAACCATAAAATCAAATAGCTGAGCAGGACCTATAGTTTTACAATGCGCAATAAAATTAGTTCGAAGTTCATCATCTTTAATAAATTTTGCCAACAAGGGGAGTAATGTCTTTTGAGTTGGGGAGGACAATTGTTCTATCATTTCAAATTTTAGTAAAGCGCTCGGATTTGTATCTTTTTTTGCAAACATTTCACTTATTTTTTCTTCAGCATCTTTTGCTTTGTGAGCAATAAAATCCATCTGAACGCCTGAGCCTCTTGATACAGCAGCAACCAAAGATTTTCCATCGCTGGTATCTTGATCCAGTTTCATCAATTCACGAGCGATATCTTTATATCGTTCAGGATCCGCTAATAATTCTGTCCTAAGATTTTGATATTGTTGATAGGGAACAAGTGATGAAAAGTTTTCAAGAAATTTTTCATCTGAAACTCTCTTGGCTACATATTTAATTTTTGTCAACTCATATAACTCTCCCCCACCCATCACCCAGCTTAGTGCTACTCCCAATAAGGCTGTACCACCTTCAAAAAAGGTGGGTTTTTTCCATTCAGTGAAGGCAGACTCTAGACTTATGCGAACTTGTTCTTGGACTATTTCGGGAGGTTGAGCACTTCGAATGTCTGATTTTGTTAAACTTGATAAAACAAAATTAGCAAT
This sequence comes from uncultured Legionellaceae bacterium, assembly GCA_964572685.1. Taxonomy (GTDB): domain Bacteria; phylum Pseudomonadota; class Gammaproteobacteria; order Legionellales; family Legionellaceae; genus UBA2653. The sequence goes on along the minus strand of CAZNFJ010000007.1, from coordinate 54,630 downwards.
TTCTTCAGGAGATTTTTGTTCTTCTTGCATTTGTTGTAAAGTAAGAAGGTCTGTTAGAATAAACGCATCAATGGCCTCATCAGTGATGTCTTTAATAATTCCTGGTCTAACTTCCAGGGGACATAAATTGATCATTGCAGGAAGGAGGCTTTCTTTAAAATGACTTTTTAATTCAGAAAAACTTTCCTCATTCATTGCTTGTACGGGAGAATTTTGAAGATCTTGCTGAAGTTGAGACATGCTTTGGGTATAACTTTCTAATAATTGCGATGGATGTTGGATGGCATTTACCCCCAATGCCCGATTAAATAAGTCAAACAAAATATTTGCATCACTGATATCGATGCCATCTGGTTCACCCCGTAGAAATTGCCGATGACCAATCAGTATTTTTTTAAAGAATTCTTGCCCAACCGCTGTTGTTAATCCATTTTCAAGCTTTTCGACATCATCAAACATTAAGAGAGGTGACATGTTTTTTATAATATCAGCTATAAATTGAGGAGTTAGCCCTTCTGATATTTGTGTGCAGACCTTATTTGTCAATAGCGCAGCAGGTCCTTGATTTATTTTTATTTTCAATTCCTTGACCAGTTTAATGACATCTAGAAAATAGGATTCGTCCCATGTTTTGGTCTCATCAAACTGTTGAAAAATTTCAACCAAAAGCTTTTTAACCTCGGTTTCGCTCAAATCATCGCTATTGAGTTTTTTTAAAAGCTGTTCATTTCGATGAAGAAATCCTAATAAATCAGGATGCTTATCAAGAGCACTTTTAGCAATATCTTGATGTTCCTCTTTAACAAATTTTAGCAATAATGGTTTTATGGTGGTATTTTCATACTGTTCTGTCTCGGTTTTAAGGTCATCTTTCAGATAAGTTTTTGGGTTTTTTTTAATAAGGGCTTGTATAAGATCACGTTGATTGTTCAACAGGGATTTAATTTCAGACGAAACAAACAATTTTTTACTCAGCTGTTTAAAACTGGTTTTGGATAAAATTTTCTTGTAGATTTTATCATACTCATTTAGCTCTTCTTGCTTGACAGCATTTAATTCTGATCGAGGGCCTCGCTGACCAAGCCAAAAGATAATGGATGCAACTGCATTCATCAAATTACCCAAAACACTAACGAAGCGAGAAAGTCGGTTTGGTTTTTTAATATTATCTAGGTGTTCATTGAGGTGTTTTTGAGCTTGCGTTAATACTTTTCTTAATTGAACCCTGCTAATTTTAATTTCATGATTATTTAAGCTATTAATTTCTCTTAAATCTTCACGAATCATATGCATAATTTTTTTACGAAAAACCTCAGTGTCAAAATGCCCATCCGGTTCAACCCCGGCATAATATTCTTGAATAATATCTTTGCCTAATTTGTCACCAAGAAGTTTTAAGAAAGCATCTCGAAAAGTCCTCATCCCTTGGAAATATTCATTGTAATAATCTTCTTTATCTAAATTTTTCAGATCAAAAGGTGAACGCTGACCATGACCGATGGCATGTATGAAGAGCGGTTCAATGGTCTCATCTAACCCCCTATTGCGCCCCAAACCTTGTAATAACTTATCAGGACCATTTAAGCGTTGCCCACCATCATTACAAACGGATACAACCGTATGTAAATTGAGATCATTAAAGCCTTCTGTTTTTCGATTACTAACATAGACCCCAACAAATCCAAGCTTGAAATAGTTATCTGCTTGTTCCTCTGTAATATTTGAGTAATTAGGCTGAAAACGAGTTTCTTCAACATGCGGATTGAGCGCTTCAATCGATTTTAGTGGCCTGGATTTAGCCTTTTGTGATTTCATTCCATTTTCATCATATAAAGCATATGTATCTTCCGTCATTCCCCAAAATGGTTTAGGTTTCCCTTCAATATCGTGTTCAATGGGTAAATCTTTACTGCGCATATCATCCATAACACCTAAAACAAGATGCTTTTTGGCGTAATCCTCAAAACGATTTTTTGTATTCGATAAAAGGCTATACATATATTCGTCGTCATCTGGATCATTTTGCAAATACTTATCCTTATCAAAAGTTGATACAATCTCTGATTTTAATTTCTGTTGTAATGTCTCTGCGATACCGGCTAATATACTGCTGATTTCTTGAGACCCTGCGGCATCAATTTTTTCCTTCAATAAATTTTCAAAATGAACCTGACTCAAGTTGGCTTTACTAATCAGATTAAATGGATGTTGACTTAATGCACTTTGTGTAGACTTATCGAGATTTGATATTTCTTCCCCAAATTTTAAACGTGCATAAATTAAAAGCAATCTCGGGTTTTCTTGCCTCAATCGGTTTAAATCAATCAGACTCATGTCCAATGCGCTAGTTAAAATAAAGTCAATCATATTATGAAAAATAATTGACTTCAGATGCCCATCAATTGCTTGAGTATCTTTAGCATTTTTTCCTCTAGCTTCCATTTCTTCTTCATATAAAGTAGCATCTACATCTTGTATTTGTAATAACTCACCAATTTCTTCTCGAGAATATAAATTTCCATTTTCATAAACCTTTCGACTATCGGAATGGTTGACTCGATGACAAATATTAATCAATGAATCGGGATCATCAACAATGAAAAGCATTTTTCTTCGAACTGGTTTTTGGCTCTTTCCATTAACCTCTTGAGTCATAAAGGGTAGCTCATCTAAAACTTGGATGGCTGCAGAAGTCGGTTGTTTTTGAATGGCATCAGATAAAAAAATATTAAAACCTCTTGCTAGACGATTAAAAAAGCCTTTGGTGTTGGCGTTTTTATCGCTTGCAGATTTTGCAGTGATGGTAACAAGCTTAGGAATTTTACCCTGTCCTGCTTCTTGTTTTTGCTTATTAGACATGGTTGCTATGGGTTTTTTTCCACAAAGATTATAGGTTTCTTCATTGGGCGTTGCCGTAAGAAAGCAAGATAAGAATCTTTCAGAAAGATCGATAAGCCTTAATCGTCGACGCTCGACACGCATTAAAAGATGCTGCTCATCAAAACTTAACATCACTTCATCGGGATCACATTTGTCTAGTTGCTCAAAGTGATCATCGAGGGCAGCAAAAGCATTTCCCACCACAATATCTTTTTCTTGCCCCAAGAAACCAGCATCGCTCTTTGGGTCTCCTAATCGCCCAATTTTTTCATCCACAAATTCTTTGGGTAATAAACGCCTCAAATCGTCAAAAAATTGATTTTCCAAACGACCCGGGACACCAAAAAATCCTTTCATTCCTGCAATATGTAAACTGACAAGCCATAATGCTTGAACAAATGTTTTGCCTGATCCTGTGGCTAAGGCAACTAAAAGGTTTGAGATATCATCCCCAGCCATGATGCGCTCATAGATATTATACAAAGTATTCAAATGAGTGTGATAAAGCTGTAATTTATCTCCACCAATACGAATAGAAGCCGTGCTATCATCATTATCGATAGTAACATAGGGATGGGGTTGGGTCGGATCAATTTCAATCAATTGACTAGCAAGTAAAGCAACTATCTTTTTTTCATCAGGATCTTTTAAATCCTTACAAGTCATTAGTTCATGTTGGTTTTGGGGTTGAATGTTAATCGAATAAGAACCATTTTCCAAGTTTTGGATGCAAATCGTGTAGTAAGTTTCACCAACCTTAACTTGCTTTTCTAACTCATTAGCAGTATTCATTTGCCGAGTAAAATCGACAAGAGATTGTCCGTCAAAAATTTTGCATGATTCTGTACAATCAAGGGCAAGATAGGCCCTATAGGTTTTTCGTAGACCAAGGAGTAAATTTCTTTTAGCCTCTTGCGACAATCTCATCACTTCACCAAAATCCACCAGCCATATAATAATTATACACTATAAATACATTTTAGCCGCCAAAGATTGGGTGAGGAACGATCTTCTCCCGCATATTCATTTTGAAGGTTTACAAATGTTTTAATTTTTGCGATGATGTGCGCTTCATAAGGAAAGTAGAAAACAAGTCCACATATAGGAGGTGTCATGTTCGTCTCATACTTGACCTATCAAGCTGTTACAGGTCTTCAATTCTTTGGTATTGGTGCATTGGTTGGATCATCATCAACTTTTGTGTTGAACTTATTGTTTAACACTGTACCTAATCACGAACCCCCCTCGTCATCTTCAGGGTTTCAAGAACTCGCAGAGGAAGCAAACACTCAAAAAAACATGTTGCAATCAACTGCAGAAAATTTACTAGAATCGACACAAACAACGCATCAACATCTCCATCAACATCTCATTGGCATGGATAAAGCCTTTGATGAATACAGTGAAATTCGTCAAACACTGTTCCAAAGTTTAAGAGAAAGACAAGCTCTTGAGAAAAATGTCACATCGATGCTTGCTTTGTTTGAATCAGAAGAGAGTCAATTATTAAAAACTATCTCTGATCTAAATCACATCAAAATAAATCAAGCACATGAAATTGAATTACTACAAAAAACACTTCAAAGCTTACTACAATGTCTAGCAGAAAAAGACACCATCATTGAATCACTCAGAGCCCAGCAGCAAACCAACCTGCATGCCCATATTAAAAGGATGTAACATGTTGACAAAAAATTACAAATATTCAAAAAATAAAGTGCATGAATTTATTCATGCAGCTAACATCAACCGTCAATATTTTGAAGATATTCGTCTTAAAACACTTGATTTTAAATCCAACCTTCCGGAAATCAAAAAACAAATTCTTGAACAATTCGACTTTGTTAAACCTTGGGCAAAATATTTTGATCCATCCTACTCGATTTTCTTAAATAGCCTTGTCATGGTTTGTTTAAGTATTTATCTGAATATTCCTATTTTATGGGCTACTTTGGGTATCAGCTTATACATCATGACCCATTTATTTCTAAATATTCATGAAAATTATATCGAAACCGCATTTAAAAATATATATCATAATATCCAGGAAGCTGAATCACTTTATCAAATAAGCCTTTTGTATATCAGCCATCTGGGATTGGACTGCGCTATAATTTTACAAAGAATCTGCAATCAAAATTCTCAATTTTCAAACCTTTTAAAATGCTATCATCAATCTGAAGAAATGCTGAAATACCATCGACAAGATTTAGACGATTTATTAAGACATTTAAAAAAAGATTATCAAAAAATTGTTGCTGAAAATATTGAAGAAAAATTAGCTCTACTAAAAAAATTCAATCAAGAATTGAATAAAAATATAAAATTATTAGATACTTCTTCAGATGAGGCCAGTTGTTCATATTTTACAGAGTCCTTGATTCAAAAATCAATGTTTTTTATTCAAAAACATCAAGATATAATAAACTTTCAAGAACTACCCTCATGCTACAAGGCTTGAGGAAAACCAGGATATACTGAAAAAAATCATTTTTAGTTAAGTAGTCAAAAAACTGTTCAAACATATACAATAAGGAGATTTTCAAAATACCTGATTTGAACATCATAAAATTAAAAAACCCCCACAAACCTTATTATTCAAATTTGTGGGGTTTTTGTTATTCTTGCTCTGGTAAATCTGATGTTGAAGAGGATTCTTCTACAGGCGTTTCTTCCTGTGGTTTTGCTGGACGTCCAGGCCATTCTAATTTCACCCGGCCTTGTTTATCAACATCCGTCACCAATACTTCGATTTCCTGACCTTCAACAATGACATCAGCCATTTTTTGTGCACGAGTATGACAAATTTGAGAAATATGCAATAAACCGTCTTTATTCGGCAGCAAAGAAACAAATGCACCAAAATCAACAATACGTGCAACTTTTCCTTTATAAGTTTGTCCTACTTCAACTTCAGCAATCAACATTTTAATTTGATTTTGAGCCGCTTCAAGAGCATCACCACTTGGTGAAAACAACTGAATATTACCTTCATCATCAATATCAATCGCCGCACCGGTTGTCTCAATAATAGATTTAATGGTTGAGCCACCTTTACCAATAATGGTGCGAATTTTATCTTCAGGCACTTTCATCGTCACAATTCTTGGTGCATGCGGCGACAATTCAGCCCGATGCTCCTCTAATGAATGATTCATAATAGCCAGAATGTGTAAACGTCCATCACGAGCTTGGGCTAAAGCTTGTTTCATAATATCTTCAGTGATACCTGAAATCTTAATATCCATTTGTAACGCCGTTACACCTTTTTCAGTACCTGCAACTTTAAAGTCCATATCACCAAGATGATCTTCGTCACCTAAAATATCAGTCAAAACAACATATTCATCTTGTTCTTTGATAAGTCCCATTGCCACACCTGCAACAGGTGCTGATAAAGGCACACCTGCATCCATCAAAGCCAAGCTGGAACCACAAACGGTCGCCATTGAGCTTGAACCACAAGACTCTGTAATTTCAGAAACAACTCTGACCACATATGGAAAGTTTTGCATATCAGGCAACACAGCAGTAAGCGCTCGACGAGCTAAACGACCATGCCCAATTTCCCGACGCTTAGGACTTCCTAATGGCCCGGCTTCGCCAACAGAGTAAGGAGGAAAATTATAATGTAACATGAAACGGTCTTTTTCTTCCCCGATGAGTTTATCCAGTGATTGTGCATCACGCTCGCTACCTAAAGTGGTGACCACCAACGCTTGTGTTTCGCCTCGTGTAAATAAAGCTGAGCCATGTGCTCGAGATAAAAGACCTGTGCGAACCTGAATGGGGCGAACTGTACGGGTGTCACGTCCATCGATACGAGGCTCCCCTTTTAACACCCTTTCACGAACTAAAGATTTCTCAAGTTCGGCAATAATATTTTCAAATTTTTCAACAAGCAATTCTGGAAAACGTTCTTGGATTTTTTGAGAAATTTGTTGATAGGCATCAGTTACTTTTTCATGACGCTGTAATTTATCTTTATAACTGTAAGCCTCATTTAGTATAGGCAGAGAAATCTCATGAACAGCTTCTACTAGCTGCGCATCCACTTGATCTGCATTCCATTTTAAAGGCGCTTTATTGACTTCAATCGATAATTGCTGAATAGCCTGAATAACAGGTTGCATCATGGAGTGACCGTACATCACAGCACCCAACATGATGTCTTCGCTCAATTCTTTAGCTTCAGATTCCACCATGAGAATCGCATCAGCAGAACCTGCGACCACTAAATCTAATTGAGATCCTTTTAATGTTTTAGCCGATGGATTCAATATATATAAACCATCACGATAACCAACTTTGGCCGCCCCAATAGGTCCTTGAAAAGGAACACCAGAGATACTCAATGCGGCTGAAGTTGCTAACATTGCAACAATTTCAGGAGACACATCTGGATTTAATGAAACTAAAGTTACAATAACTTGTACTTCATTAAAAAAATGTTCAGGGAATAATGGACGAATAGGTCTATCAATTAGTCTGGAAATAAGAACTTCATCTTCAGAAGCACGACCTTCGCGCTTATTATAACCACCAGGAATTTTGCCAGCAGCATAAGTTTTTTCTTGATAATGTACAGATAGCGGGAAAAAGTCCTTTTGACTCGCAGCGCCTTTTTTGGCCACAACTGTTGCAAGAACTTGCGTTCCACCCATATCTGCAAAAACTGCACCATCTGCCTGACGGGCAATTTCACCTGTTTCTAAACGAAGATCATAATCACCATATGGGATTATCTTTGTAATTTTAGCCACTAAATTTTCCTTATTCATTTTACTGAATGCTTTAAAAAAAAAGCGCAGAATTCTGCGCTTTCGTAGAGTTTAAATCTGAAACTAAAAAATCTTAATACGAATCTCTCAATCCCAAGCGCTGAATTAATGAGGTATAGCGACTCATATCTCTGCTTTTCAAATATTTTAATAATTTACGACGCTTATTCACAATCGTTTGTAAACCACGACGTGAATGAACATCATTCTTATTTGCTTTAAAATGTTCAGTTAATTGTTTAATTCGATGTGTCATTAAAGAAACCTGCACTTCAGGTGAACCAGTTTCATTTATTCCACGTTGAAATTCGCTAACAATTTCTGCTTTTAGCGCACGGGTTAACGCCATGCCAGACTCCTAATCAATTGACTACAAAAAGGAAGTATTATAAACAGGTATCCTAAAAAAAACAAGCGCTCTAACATCTTGTCATGAAAAAATTAATATTAAATATATGCAACAACTGAATTTTTCGAGATAGATAAGATTTTAAGAGGCTATCTATCACGATCTAGACACACTAAAGAATTAAAAGGACAAAAAACGGTGGTTTTAAACTCGTCTGTCTTGCAAGAATGATCATGAGCACCAATTTAATGCAACAACACTAAAATCTCACTAAGAGGGCTTGTATGAACTCACAAAGCTTGAATTGCACTTTGTGCTCAAATAAAGATGTTAAACATATAATTATTGACATGGATTACATAATAATGCTGATTTTTCATCATGTATTAAACTTTATTAAATTATAAGTTTAAAGACGCTATAATCACTAAGAAACAACGATATATCGAGAACAAGTTATTGTAAATATTTAGAATATCTTTTTTTAAGGTCCACCCAATGAATGAATAGACTATCAAATATGGTTTATTGATAGGTTTAAGCGGTTGCACATAATCTTTTAGCAACCAATCCCTTCTGAGGAATAAACTCTGCCAATCCAAAAAAATGATTTTGTGCATCATACACACGATAAATTGAAGGGCTAAGTTCCAAATGACCGATAATCTGACCTTGCTTTAACAGCAAAGTTGATTGAGTATCTAAATCTAATCTAGTAAACTGTTGAACCATCACGTCCATCGGTAAAATATATTTTTCACGTTCCGACATAGAAAGCTGCTCTAGCTCAGAATAACCAATCATTTGAGAAGACTCGAAACCACCCGTTGATAACCGATCGAGCTTAATAACGTGAGCCCCACATCCAATGCGCAGTCCAATATCTTCAACCAAGGTTCGCATGTAAGTGCCTTTGGAACTCCTAACGCGTATCGAAAAAACAGGTGACTCAAAAAAGACAAGTTCAAGCTCAAGAATATTAACCTGGCGAGCAGCTCGCTCTATATCAATGCCTTGTAAAGCATAACGATATAAAGGCTGCCCTTGATGCTTCAGAGCAGAAAACATAGGTGGAGTTTGAGAAATCGTTCCTCGAAAGCCCTCTAAAATATTTTCAAGTTCAAGCTGCGTCAATTGAGGCACCGTTTTTTGAACAACAATATCACCTTCAACATCGCCAGTTGTGGTCTGGATACCTAAATGCCCAGAAACTTCATAAGTTTTTTCTGCATTTAGTAAATACTGAGCAAATTTAGTCGCTTCACCAAAGCATAGGGGCAACATCCCCGAAGCCAAAGGATCCAAACTGCCCGTGTGACCAATTTTTTTTAAGCCAAAAAGACGTTTAACTTGCTGCATGGCTCGATTAGAGGATAGCCCAAGCGCCTTATTTAATAAAAACAAACCATTCATCATTCGTTTTCAGAACTGGATTCAGCATTATCTATTAATGATTTCATTTTACGGCCATAATCAAGAGATGCATCATGAACAAATTGAAGCTCAGGCACAATTCTAATCGTTAGCGTTTTCGCTAATTGTGCACGCAAAAAACGAGACACGGAATTTAAAGCTTGCAAGGTTTCATTCGGATCTGATTGAAATACTGTAAAATAAACTTTGGCATAAGAAAAATCTGCACTAACATCTACAGCCGAAATAGTGATCCAGGCTGGTAGCCTGGGATCTTTACATTCGGTCTGAATCAAATGCGCCAAGGTGCGTTGTATCAATTCAGCGACACGCTGTGTTCGCTTAGAGGGCGTTTTCATAAGACTCTTCTTTCTTCAATTTTCTCAAATACTTCAATCAAATCACCGGGTTTGACATCGTTATAATTTTTTACACCAATACCGCATTCAAAACCTTGACGAACTTCACTGACATCTTCTTTAAAACGACGCAATGATTCAAGAGTTCCTTCGTAAATAACCACGTTATCACGTAACACACGGATGGGTAAATTTCGTTTCACAAAGCCCTCTGTCACCATACAACCAGCAACTGCACCCAGTTTTGGCGAACGGAAAACTTCACGAACTTCACAAATTCCGACAATTTGTTCTCTGAAATGAGGTTGTAATAAACCTGACATAGCGTTTTTGATATTATCAACAATATCATAAATGACACTATAATAGTGAAGAGGAACATTCTCAGCTTCAGCTAATCGTTTAGCTGTAGAATCTGCTCGGACGTTAAAACCTATCACCATAGCATTAGATGCAATCGCCAAGTGGATATCCGATTCAGTAATTCCCCCCACCCCATTGGCAATGATGGCAACACTAACTTCATCTGTAGATAATTTACGAAGGGCATCAGCTATCGCTTCAACAGACCCCTGTACGTCAGCTTTTAAAACGATATTCAAAACCTGAGCTTGTGAGGAGGCACTTAGATTTTCAAATAAGCCTTCCAATGAACCTTTAGAACGTCTGGCCATTTGAACGTCTCTGAATTTGCCTTGTCTAAACAATGCTACTTCACGAGCTTTCTTCTCATCTAAAACGACAATGGCTTCATCACCTGCTAAGGGAACAGCGGATAATCCCAATACTTCAACAGGGATCGAGGGTCCTGCGCTTTCAATCATATGGCCTTGATCATCAACCAATGCTCGAACACGACCATATTGGAAACCCGCCAACAAAATATCTCCGCGTCTGAGTGTACCACGTTGCACTAAAATAGTTGCAACAGGTCCTCGCCCTTTATCTAAACGAGACTCAATCACCACGCCCTTTGCAACACCGTCATTAGAAGCTTTAAGCTCTAAAACTTCAGATTGCAAAACAATAGAGTCCAATAGTTCATCAATACCTAAGCCTGTTTTCGCAGAAATAGGAACAAACATGGTATCACCACCCCAGGCCTCAGGAATGACTTCATAGTTCGCCAATTCATTCATCACTTTATCAGCATCAACGCCAGGTTTATCCATTTTATTAACGGCAACAATAAGTGGTACTTTTGCTGCTTTCGCATGTTGAATAGCTTCAATCGTTTGTGGTTTCACTCCATCATCCGCAGCCACAATTAAAACGACCAAATCAGTTGCTTGAGCTCCTCGTGCACGCATGGCAGTAAAAGCGGCGTGCCCAGGGGTATCTAAAAAAGTAATCTCGCCACGTGGTGTGCTCACATGATAGGCGCCGATATGTTGAGTAATACCACCAGCTTCACCAGCGGCCACTCGTGTTCTTCGAATATAATCCAGTAAAGATGTTTTACCATGATCCACATGCCCCATAATGGTCACGACAGGAGCTCGGGTTTGCAACTCATGTTGATGATTTAAAGAATCATCAAGACTTTCTTCAATAGCATTAGCCATCAAAGGTTTTGCAACGTGCCCCATATCTTCAACGACCAATACGGCTGTTTCTTGATCTAAAACCTGGTTAATCGTTGCCATGACGCCCAGGGTCATTAATGATTTAATCAGATCGGCAGCCTTAACGGACATTCTTTTAGCCAGCTCAGAAACAATGATGGTTTCAGGAATAATCACTTCATGAACGACTGGTGTCGTAGGCATGGCAAAGCCATGCTTCAAAGATTCTTGAGCTTCTTTAAATTTCTCAGACTTTTCAAAGCCTCTTTTCTTTTTAGGCTTGAAACGGCGCGAGGGTAAAAATCCGTCTTGTTCAACGGCATCATCTGCAATAATTGGTGCACTCACATGCGGCCCAGACTTTTTCTTATTCCCAGCTGATTTATGTTTGTTAAAACCCGTACTTTCTTCGACTTCTTCATTAGCAAAAGTTTTCTTTTTAGCGGGTTTATTTTCTAATTTTTCTTTTGGTTTATCTGCAACTGATTCAGCCGACGCCGCTTTAATTTCCAATGATTCTGGAGTCGTTTCAGTGACCTGTGCCACTTCTTCAATTGCCGAAGATATGCTCTCTGCTGCGTTCGCTAGTTCTTCTGAAACAGGCGCAACCATCGGTTCTTCATGGACAGGAATTATTTCAGGTTGTTCTATCACCTCTGGGACTTCTTCGACCTCAGGTTTTTTAACAAAGACTTTTTTCTTACGAACTTCGATATTAACCGTTTTATGCCCCTGACTATCATGACTAACCACTTGAGAAAGGCTTTTACGTTTTAAAGTAATACGATTTGGCATTAGATTAGAGCCACTAGCATGAGAAGTCTTTAAATAATTTAAAAGCAGTTTTTTTTGCTCCTCATTGATAACTTGTGCCTCATCGGTGATAGGAAGACCCGCCTCTTTAATTTGTGTTAAAAGACGGTCCACCGGAACACCCACGGCGCTAGCCAATTGTTTTACTGTAACATCCGCCATATTTATATCCTCTCTCGATTTCCGCCCACTGAAGGGCTGGTCATCTAGTTGCTATTCATTATCTTTAAACCATGGTTCACGAGCTTTCATGATCCATGCGCCGGCCATTTTGGGAGAAACACCAGGAATGGTGCTCAACTCTTCAATATCTAAATCAGCCAGTTCTTCTAGGGTTTTAACACCTTTCGTTTGTAAATGTTGTGCAATTTCTGCAGTCATTCCATCTAATGCCATTAAAGCACTGTCTATATTTTCTAATGACAAAGCTTGGGCAATAAGAGCTGTATTTGCTCTGTTTCTTAGTTCATTTACGATATCTTCATCAAAACCTTCAATGACCATAAGCTCATCAGATGGCACATATGCAATTTCCTCTATCGAAGAAAAACCACTGGCAACAAGTAATTGCGCTATTTCTTCATCGATATCCATCAATTTTACAAAAGACTGGACCATTCGTTCTGTTTCAGCATGGTTTTTACCTTCTAAATCAGCAACAGACATTACATTTAAAGTCCACCCCGTCAACTGACTTGCAAGACGTACGTTTTGACCGTTTCGACCAATCGCTTGAGATAAATGTTCCTGTTGCACTGCAAGATCCATTGTATGAGAATCTTCATCCACAATAATTGAACTGATTTCAGCAGGAGCCATGGCATTAATCACTAATTGTGCGGGATTATCATCCCATAAAATAATATCGACACGCTCTCCACCTAACTCACTGGACACTGCTTGTACACGTGCACCTCGCATTCCCACACATGCACCAACTGGATCAATTCGTCCATCATTGGTCTTAACAGCAATTTTTGCTCGAATACCAGGTTCTCTTGACGCGGCTTTAATTTGAATAATATTTTCGCCGATTTCAGGAACTTCGATGGTAAATAATTCCGTTAACATTTCAGTACGTGATCGACTCATCATCAGCTGAGGACCTCTTGCTGTATCTGCAATTTCATACAACAGCGCACGCACTCTATCATTCATACGAAACATTTCATGAGGTAGCATTTCTGAGCGGGGTAGAAAAGCTTCTGCTTTACCTCCCAGATCTACAATCAAATAATCACGAGTTACTTTTTTAACTGTACCATGAATCAAATGTCCAACTTTTTCTCGATACTGATCGACAACAAGATTTTTTTCAGCTTCTCTTACTTTTTGTATAATCACTTGTCTCGCAGTTTGTGCGGCAATTCGGCCAAAAGCAACGGATTCAATAACCTCTTCAATGTGATCGCCGATTTTAGACTGAGGGTAGCGTGCTTGCGCTTCATCGAGTGAAAATTGTCTATCAGGAAACTCTAAATCATCAAGAGCCACAACATCCCAGAAACGAAAAGTGACATATTCACCGGTACGCGTGTCCAATTTGACCCTTACGCCCCACTCCTGACCACATAATTTCTTGGTAGCTGTTTCAATTGCAGTTTGAATTGCATCAAAAACCACTTGCTTATCAACACCCTTTTCGTTTGATAATGCCTCGGCAACTAAAAGTAACTCTTTGCTCATTTCCAACCCCGCTATAAATCAGATAAGTTTTAATGATGAACGTCATCTACAATGATCATCTGGTATTATTCATGATTGATGAAAGATTTTGAAATATTAGACCATGAAACATCGTAGCGCTCACCATCATGCAACATTGTCAAATTTTGATCATCTGCTGCAACAATCTCACCTTGCAGCCATCGATGTCCTTCCATTACACGTATCAATTTCACCTTAACAGGCTGTCCGATATTATCTTGGTACTGCCAAGGATAGAACAATGGTTTTGGCAATCCTGGCGAAGAAACTTCTAGCCGGTACTGCTCATTCAAAACATCTTCCACATCAAAGATAGCACTCACAGCATGGCTGACTTGTTCACAATCAGTCAAAAGGATTCCTTCTGGTTTATCAATAAAAAGTCTAATCAGTCTTTGTTTTTGATTTAGAATACATTGACATCCCCATAATTTATATCCCATTCGTTCTAGAATAGGAAGAACAAGCTCTTCAATTTTCTGTTGTATATTTGATGTCATGAGTATTATGAACCGTGTTAATTAATTTTTTACACATAATAAAAAACCCCATAAAGGGGCTTAAAATTTGGTTGCGGGGGCAGGATTTGAACCTACGACCTTCGGGTTATGAGCCCGACGAGCTACCAGGCTGCTCCACCCCGCGTCAGTGTTTGTAATTATATGTTTTTTTAGTCATCAACGCAAGTGTTTTCATAGAAATTGTTAAAAATAAGTTAACTATCTTGAGAAAGCCAGCGTTGTAATTGCTGAATTGTTTGATTCAATACATAGCTCCATACGGGGAAAAAGGTTTTAATATTTATTTCTTCGTCACGAATAAGTATCTGCTCGAGCGTTTCACTTACCTTTTGTAAACGCTCAGTCCCACAATATACGGCACCGCCATATATTTTATGTACAAGTTCCTGTAAAAATAGATAATGCCCTTGTTCAAAAGCACACGTCGATGCATCTAAATTAACCAGCAAATCTTGTTCTAAAAATAAAATGACCATTTCTCTTAGTGTTTCAGATGAGTTTATTTTAGACAAAATCTTAGAGTGACTAAATAATGGATATTTTTCATAGTTTTGATAATATAATTGACTCTGATGAGTATTCTGAAGATTATTTTTAGACGCCAACAAACTTTGATTTTGACAGTAAGACCTTACCACATTTTTTAAAATTTCTACTGACATCGGCTTATTTAAAACATCCTGCATTCCCGAACTAAAACACTCAATTTTAACACTATCGTGAGCATGAGCAGTCAGGCCAATAATCGGAGTAGGTTTGGCTCCAATTTCTGCTTCACTTGAACGAATATATTTCGCCAAATCATAACCAGATAATTCCGGCAAACCAATATCTGTGATAATTAAGTCATAATGATTATGTTCAAATGCAGTCAATGCTTGTTCGACTGATTCATAACAATCCAATTGATAATTTAATTTTTGACAAAAAATTTCCAGCATCTTGCGAGCAATTTTATTGTCTTCGACAAGCATTAATTTTACAGCTGTCTTGGTATCCATTGTGCCAAGAATTTCTTTATCTTCGTTATATACTTCTGATAGAAACTCTTGTTGTAAACTGCTATTCATATTTTGCATCCGTTCATTCATGACATAATCCATTGTTAATTGAAAATAAAATTCAGATCCTTTACCTGGGGAACTTTTTAAAAAAATATCTCCTCCCATTAAATGTAAATAACTTTTAGCAATATATAATCCAAGCCCATGGCCTTTATAAATACCTTCATATGAAGGATGAGCACGATAAAAACGATCAAAGACTTTAGATTGTAAATCTAATGAAATTCCAATTCCTGAATCAACAACACAAAATTCAATTTGAACTTGAGAAGAAGTCATTTGTAAACATTTAACACTCAGGTAAATTCCACCTTCCGAAGTAAATTTTATCGCATTGCTCAATAAATTTAGTAAAATACGATATAATTTTGAACGGTCGGTTTTGACGATCAGATGCAATTCCTCATCAAAATCCAGTTGAAAATTCAGGTTTTTAGTCGAAATAGTCGGGCGATACATTTTATAAATATCCCCAATCATCTGATATAAGTCAAATTGTTCAATGATCAAGTCATTTTCTTGCATATTATCAGAAGAAACAACATCCAAAATACTATTAAGCAAAGATAATAATTGTTGTCCAGATTCAAAAATCCAATGTGCCATTTGTTTGCTTGAGGTTTCATTCATTTGTTCGTACAAACAATGAGATAAGCCAATAACGCCTGTTAAGGGTGTTCGTATATCATGACTCATATTTGCGATGAATTCTGTTTTTGCAAAATTGGCCAATTGGGCTTTATTTTTTTCTTGCTCTAACATCATTTCCATATGCTTTCGGCGCGTAATATCATGAAATATAGCTAATAAACCAACGACTTCCCCCTTATTATCAAACAAAGGAATTTTATTCGTGAGCAAAACACATTCAGTCCCATCAGCCAAAGTTTGATATTCCTCGATATCTAGTTTTGGTTTTTGAGTTTTAATCACTTCTTGATCATCTTTTACATAGTTCTGAGCTTGAAATTTTCCCCAAGGTAAATCAAAATCAGTTTTACCAATAATATCTTTGGGATTCTCAATGTTTGCCAAACGTGCAAAAAATTGATTACATCCTAAGAATACGGAGTTTATATCCTTCCAAAAAATCCCCGCAGGTATTTGCTCAATCAGGTCATTTAAAAAATCTAAACTATTCCAATACATCTCATAATCCATTTTATCTGATATAAAAAATCGAACCATCTTGTAGCTGTGAGACACCTATAGATTTGCACTCTTCAAATCCTTTCTCAAAACAGGCACTCGTAGATTTAGGTCGTTCAGGCAAGCGTTGAGCTTGAAATATGCTATTCTGTTCTAAGGAGTAAGTGTGAGTATTGAATTTGTCGAGGTCACAAGAAACAGAACGCAACAAAGGAGTTGGGCTTTTTAAAGATGCTCCCATGCTACGTTTTTTGGAACATTCCGACCATTCAAATGATATATCGAAATGATCCTCTTCCGCATTATTCTCTTCATCGTCATTCCACTGATATGATTGTTTTAATGCCTCAGCAATATCATTCAAGCTATGAATATGAGCATGTAGCCTCTGTTTGGCTCGTGCAATGGTCGTCATACAATTAAAAACAGCTTGAGCTTCTTCATCTTCATCAAGCATCATTCTATCTACAATAAAAAAGATAGTATGAATGATTTTTTTATTGTAGCTATAATTCCAAAATAAGCTATCAGTTAATAGATTAAAGACTTTTTGATGCGTTTTTTCTCTCTTGATTTGCTTATCAAAAAACTCTCTAACCATGGTTGCATTTTCAATGAAATAAAATAATTTCATTGCAGGGTTGGAAATCAATCCATGATACTCTTCGCGTATTCCATGATAATTTCGAACATGATGCGCAGATTTCTTATCTAATAAATCACTTAAATTTAATTCACCTTTGGTTTGAACAATACCAAACTTCACATCGATAAATTCAGCACGCGCCATATCAGGTATATATTTTGCGACACCTTGGAGTATTTCTTGGCCAATAGCATGTTTCTCTTCTATGCTCACGTCTCCATTCACATAACGTTTCATATTGGCATCAATTTCTTTACTAAAACTAGTGGCCATATTGGTTACATCAGCTAAAGTCATCATCCCACGACCATCGCCCATGTTGGAAAACATACAAAATGAACCCATACAAAAAAAAGAAGAATTAACAGCAATCAGGGATTCTGGTAATTTAACTACGAGTAAACATTTTAAACGATTGGTTCTCATGCGATTGATGTAAGAAACACCTGCCGATTCATTTAAAAGATCGATATTTTCCCACGAGGAATTAATAATAAAATTGGTACGAAATTGAAATCTCTCCAATTCACCCGTTATTGGTGAATTCGACAAAGCGTCAATCTGAAAGCGTACAGTTCGAGAAATACGTGGATGAATATATGTCACTTCCATATTCTCATAAATCTTTATACGAGGATGTTCCTCTAACAGCTGACGAATATGTTTAGAGAACTCAGGCCAATTAAATAGATGTTCAGCCGTTTCAACGGCCCCCTCAACACTATCTGGATTAACATAGTTTGAATACTCATGAACATCTAAAACTCTCAAAAATTTTTCAGGAGGACCAAATACTTCGTTAGCTGGATCCTGCTGGACCATCGTGGCATATTCTGATTGTAATGCGCGATATGATTCCATCACTTGGTCAAAGTTGTAAAGTGAGTTTTTAGTGACAAAATATCGACCATGACGAATGGGGTGGTCAACCGGGAGATCTTTGCCGATCAAAAAGTCTGGGTAATTTCGCTGAACTGCAACGGAAGCATGCAAATACATTTTGGCGGTTTCTATATCCATATAGTGGAATCCATGCCCCATTCTTCCAGGGTTTCGTCCACTAGATCCCCAAAACAGATGTTTTTTTTCAATTAAGATGACAGAAGTATCTTTGTCCTTTGCTAATTCGAGGGCCGCACTCACTCCAGCAATACCACCACCAATCACAACAACTTCCGATAGATTAGAATTTTCCATAAAACTCCTTATCTTTACATTTGTCGAGACAAACATAAATTGAACATGCCAAAATTTTTCCATTAAGTATAAAAACCGGCCCGACTCCATAAAGCCGGAATTTAATTATTTTTTAAAAATTAAAATGCTTGCCAGCAAGCGTTGATTAATAAATTAGGCAGCAAGCCTAAAACTAATAATGCACTCGCTTGCAGAATATATATAAATTTGGGACCAGCAGCAACTTCTAAGGACCCCATTGATTCCTTTGGGGCATCAAAATACATGGTTTTAATTAGACGCAGATAATAATAAGCCCCAATCACAGCAAACACTAAAGAAAATATTGCAATAGAATACATTTTTGCATCAATTAATGCCCTAATAATAAAGAATTTTGCAAAAAAACCAATCGCCGGAGGAACGCCAGCCATGGAAAAGAAAACAATCATAAGCATCGCTGCAAGCCAGGGTGCTCGTTTATTTAATCCTTCTAAATCTGATACTTGCAACAACAAAAGGTTTTGTGATTTTGCCAGAATCAAAGCTGAAAATCCAGCAACCGTCATCAAAGCATAGACCAAAATATAAAATAATGCAGCTGTCTCTCCGACATGCTCACCGGACACAAAGCCAAGTATGACGTACCCCATATGCGAAACGGTCGAATAGGCTAATAAACGACGAATATCTTTTTGAATAAGCGCTGCTAAATTACCTATCACAATAGAAGCCAAAGCTAGTACCAATAAAATATGCGAAATAACAGGAGTGATATCAAAAAAACCGGCCAATGCTAATCTTAAAAAGATAGCAAAACCAGCTATTTTAGGGGCAGCACTTAAAAACAAGGTCATCACAGGATTTGCACCAGAATACACATCTGGAATCCACATATGAAAAGGTACCAAAGCAAGCTTAAAAGATGCGCCTACGATAATAAATACCATGGCAAATAAGATCATCATCTCTTGACTACTTGTATCTTGAGATAAAATTTTACTAACTGACATCAAATCCAAATGACCGGTTAAGCCATAAAGCATAGAAATACCAAAAAGGATAAATGCCGATGCAATCGCTCCCATGATAAAATATTTAACCGCAGCTTCAATGGCCAATCCATCACGTTTCTGAGAAGCGACCAATGCATAAAGCGGTAATGAGGTTAACTCTAAACTCATATATATTGATAAAAAGTGCTCAGCAGCAACTAATGACATCATCCCTACTGTAGAAAGGAGATATAGTGAAATAACATCACCTTGAGCACTATCGAGATGAGACAGACGCGGTAATGAAAAGTATATAGATAAACCAACGGTCAATAAAATAAAAAATTGCATTAGTAAAGTTGCATTATCCACTAAAAACTGTTCAGACCAAATAAAAGACTGCACATTCGGATAAAGGACATAAGTTAATAAGGAGGCACCCAATAAACCCAATAGCGCACAACAAGATGTCCACTTGGATTGAGGTTTGAATAAATCAAACAACATTACCACAATGGCTGTTAGGAAAACGGCCAGTACCGGAGAACAGAATAAAAAATCTTTAGAAAGCGTCAACATATTCCATAACCTTAAATTTTAGTTTTATAAGCCAATACCATTATTTGATGTAATGATTCGTGTAAATAACCAAATAAGCCGTTTGGAAAAATACCAATTCCCAAGACAAAGACAGCTAAAATGGCAAAAGCAATCCATTCATACGCGGTCAAATCCTTCAATTGAGCGACTTTTGAATTCACCATAGGCCCAAATATAACTCGTTTATACATCCATAGTGTGTATGCTGCGCCAATAATTAAGGTCGATGCTGCCAACAAGGCAACATAAAAATTAATATGCATCGCACCCAAAATGACCATAAATTCTCCAATAAACCCCGATGTTCCTGGAAGTCCTGCATTGGCCATGGCGAAAAGCATGAGAAAACTAGAGAAAACTGGCATGGTTTCTACAACCCCCCCAAAATCATGAATCATTCTAGTATGCATACGATCATAAATATAACCCACACTCGCAAACATACCACTAGAAACAAACGCGTGGGATATCATAATGATCACGGCGCCCTCAAGTAACATTGCGGCACCTTGCAAAGTTTGTGATGCGGGTAATAAATAAATACCAAAGATACCTAATGTCACAAATCCCATGTGTGAAATAGAAGAATAAGCAATAAGTTTTTTCATATCCTTCTGAACAATCGCAATCAAACCAATATAAACCACAGCAATTAAAGATAAGGCAACCATAGGCTTGGAAAAATATTGACAAGCATCAGGAACCATGGGCAAAGAAAATCTTAAAAATCCATAACCACCCAGTTTCAGTAAAATTGCGGCTAACATGATCGAGCCACCTGCAGGTGCTTCTGTGTGAGCATCTGGCAACCATGTATGTACTGGAAACATCGGAATTTTAATGGCAAATGCAAAGAAAAATGCCAAAAATATCAACTTTTGAGCCATCATTGATAAAGGTGCTGAGTACATAGCCTCAATACTAAAAGAGTTGATTTGATATGAAATATAAATCAAAGCGGCAAGCATTAAAACGGAGCCTAAAAAGGTATAAAGAAAAAACTTAATCGCTGCATAAATACGTCTATCTGAACCCCATATGCCAATAATTAAATACATGGGAATGAGGGTGGCTTCCCAAAAGACATAAAAAAGGATGGCATCCATAGAGGCAAATACACCAACAAGCAAGCCTTGCAAGATCAAAAATGAAGCAAGATATTGAGATACTTTTTCATGAATACTGTTCCATGTGGCAATAATAACAACAATATTGGTTAAGATACTTAAAACAATCAAGGTTAAAGATAAACCATCGATGCCTAAATGATAGCGAATATTAAGCATTTGTATCCAATCTTTATCAAATACAAATTGCATGCCAGGTAATTTCGAATTGAAATGCATGGTCATTTGTATGGATACGATCAAAGACATAACCGCTGTCAATAACGCTATCCATTTAACCAAGGTTTGCTTTTCTCCTTTAGGAAAAAACAAAATCATGCATGCAATAGTAATTGGAAACCAAATTAAAATATTTAAAAAGTGTGGCATATGCTCATCCCCTACGCCTAAGAAAGTAAAAACCAAACCAAAAATCCAATTAAACCGAATACCATTACCGATATATAATGGAAAAGATATCCCGTTTGCATATGACGAACTACAGAAGCTAGTTTAGCAACAACATGCGCTGAACCATTTACTGCAAATCCATCAATGATTTTTCTATCACCTACCTGAAAAAATACTTGCCCTAGATTTTTTGAGCCTTTAATAAATACCCAATCATTAAAGGCATCAAAACCGTATTTTTCAATCAAGATGATATAAAATTTATGAAATTTTTGCATACACAACTTCGGTAATGTTGGTCGCAAAATATAGAAAAGATAAGCAGCAACTGCACCCAACAGTGACAACCAAAACGGCAACTCGAAAACACCTTCAGTCATGACATGTATTGGCGTACGTGGAAAATGCAAGGTGCCAGGGTGTGAAACTGCAGCGCCAAGTAAACCAGGATTATTAGCGACCATTGGTTCATAAAGCACCCATCCAATCAGCATGGATGGAATCGCTAAAATAATTAATGGCAAGCAAACGACCCAGGGTGATTCATGAATATGTTCCCATGTATGATGATCGCCTCTAAATTTACCCAGAAAAGTTAAAAACAAACTTCTAAAGGTATAAAAAGCGGTGACCATTGCACCGATAGTCACACACCAATAGGCATATTGGTGCCCAGCAATAGATGAATGGTGAACTGCTGTAATAATACTATCCTTAGAGAAGAATCCAGCAAAAGGAGGGAAGGCACATAGAGCCAATGAACCTATCAAATAGGTCCAGAATGTAATAGGCATTTTTTCTTTAAGTCCGCCCATTTTTTGCATGTCTTGCTCATGATGCATGCCGATAATGACCGAGCCTGCCGCCAAGAATAATAAGGCTTTAAAACAAGCATGTGTTAATAAATGAAAGACTCCTACCGAGTACGCAGAGGCACCCAAAGCGACCATCATATAACCTAATTGTGATAAGGTTGAATAAGCAACTACTCGCTTGATATCATTCATTACAATACCAATCAATCCCATAAATAAAGCGCCTGTTGCACCAATAATCATAATAAAAGAACGTGCTGTATCACTCATTTCATATAAAGGCGATAAACGTGATACCATAAATATTCCAGCGGTGACCATTGTAGCTGCGTGAATCAGTGCAGAAATAGGCGTAGGACCTTCCATAGATTCTGGCAACCAAACGTGTAAAGGAACTTGTGCAGATTTACCCATCGCACCAACAAATAGGGTTATGCAAATAAGGGTAACCAAATTGACATCGGTAAAACCCAAAGAAATGGTTTTATTCATCAAGGCTATATTAGATTGAAATAGATTGTTGTAATCTAAGGATCCAATGTTGACCATAATCAACCCGATGCCTAAAATAAAGCCGAAATCCCCGACACGGTTCACTAAAAAAGCTTTTAAGCTTCCTTCAATAGCAGATTCTTTACTATACCAAAAGCCAATCAATAAATAAGATACCAAGCCAACACCTTCCCAACCAAAAAATAATTGTAAGAAGTTATCACCAGTGACCAACATCAACATCATAAAGGTGAACAGTGAAATATAGCTAAAAAAACGTTGATAGCCTTCATCACCATCCATATAACCAATACTATAGATATGTACCAACAGAGAGACGAAAGTAACTATCAGGAGCATCAAAATGGATAAGGGATCAATTAGAAAACCAACATGGAATTGATATGGAAACCAAACTCCGCCATCAATGAATGTATATAAATTAAATTGAAATGATGGGATATTGGCTTGTACAAAAAGCCATGCTAAATAAACAGCAGCAGAAAAAGAACTCGCGAGTCCTAAAATGGTGACAGAATGCGCCCCAGCTTTTCCAATTCGATTTCGTAAAAAACCTGCAATGATACTCCCTAATAATGGAGCCATTACGCAAACTAATGTGGCTAATTTCATATTCACAATCATTATCCTTTCAACGCATGCATTTTAAACATATTGATATTGCCTTTATGACGATAGAGTAAAACCACTATTGCCAAACCTATTGCCGCTTCTGCAGCAGCAACAGCAAGAATAAAAAAGACAAATATTTGGCCTGTAATTTGACCATAATAATGAGAAAATGCGATAAAATTAGTATTTACTGCCATGAGTAATAATTCAATACAAACCAAAAGTAAAATGACTTGGCGACGATTGATCACCACACCCACGATACCCAAAGTAAATAAAATGGTACTTAATATCATTAAATGTGTAATTGGAATCATAATTTCACTCTTATTTTGATGGTTGAGATGAGATATCGATAAGTCGAACACGTTCCTTCTTACTAACCATTATTTGTTTTTTGATATCTTGACGTTTAATGGTTTTCAAAGGACGGTGCGTTAAGGTAATCGAAGCAATAATAGCAACTAATAACAATACGGCAGTCATTTCAATCATGGCCGTGTAATCTATATATAATACCTGGCCAATAGCAACAGTATTCGATAAATTAGACAGAGTCGAGGTCGAAACCTGTTCAATTACACCGCCGATTAAATCCTTGGGCAAAGCAACCCAAAGTAAACTTAAGAATGCAATCAAAAAACCCATGGCTACAGGAATAGCTAATTTTGGAAATTTTTGCTCTACTTCGACATCGATGTTGAGCATCATGACCACAAATAAAAACAAGGTCATAACGGCGCCAACATAAACTAAAACCAATACCAAAGCTAAAAACTCGGCATTACATATCATCCAGACAATAGAAATCATAAAAAAACTAAACACCAGGGATAATACCGCCCTGACTGGGTTTTTTTGTAAAACGACAGCAACAGCACCTAAAACAGCTAATGCAGCACTAATATAAAATATAATTTGAAACAAATGTTGTCTTATCATTAATTATTCCTCACCGATAGAGATGATCAGCTAAACGATCTGCCGCTATTTTGTCTTCCATCATGTCACCAACGGCTAATAGTTTTTCTTTTGTCATAATATTTTGCCCGCGTGCATCCATATGATAATGCTGTACAGAAGTCACGACAATCGAATCTACAGGACAAGATTCTTCACAAAGACCACAATTGATACACTTAAACATATCAATATCATAACGAGTTGTACGTCTACTGCCATCCTCTCGTTCTTCAGATTCAATAGTGATGGCAAGCGCAGGACATGTTGCTTCACATAACTTACATGCTATACATCGCTCTTCTCCATTTGGATAGCGACGTAGGGCTAACAATCCTCTAAAACGGGGACTGATGGGCGTTTTTTCTTCAGGAAATTGTACTGTAATTTTCTTTTTGAAAAAGTACTTTCCAGTTAAACGCAAGCCCCTCAGAATATCTACAAAGAGAAAACTGCGTAAATAGTGTCGGATATTAGACCAAATTTTTTTCATTTTGTGGCTCGTTATTAATGATTAAACCAAATGGGTGCTTTCAACATAACCAAAGTTGCTGTCAGCGCTAACCAAACTATTGTAACCGGAATGAGAACTTTCCACCCTAAGCGCATGAGTTGATCATAACGATAACGAGGTAAGGTTGCACGAATCCAAACAAACAAAAACATAAATAATGAAGTCTTCAGTAAAAACCAAACAAATCCAGGAATGATAAAGAAAATATTCTCAAAAAAAGGCAGCCCTTCAAAAGGTGATAACCAACCTCCTAGAAAAAATAGAACGGTTAAAGCCGAAATCAAAACCATGTTTGCGTATTCCGCCATGAAAAATATTGCAAAACCAACGGATGAATATTCGACATGAAAACCAGCAACCAATTCAGACTCACCTTCTGCTAAGTCAAATGGTGCACGATTGGTTTCAGCTAGACCTGATATCCAAAAAACCATAAACAAAGGAAATAATGGAACAAACCACCAATGAAGCAAGCCTCCTTGTTGAGACATCACAATATCGCTCATGTTCATGCTACCCGCAGCAAGTAATACGCCAACCAGTGAAAAACCCATGGCAATTTCGTATGAAATGGTTTGAGCCGCACTTCTTAATGCGCCCAACATCGCATACTTTGAATTAGAAGCCCAACCGGATATCAAAACACCATAGACACCAAGAGAACTCATGGTAAATAAAAATAAAACGCCCGCATTAATATTTGCTAGGACCAAGCCCTGCTCAAAAGGAACAACTGCCCATGAAACTACTGCTGGAATAAATGAAAACAAAGGTGCAATCACGAATAAGTATTTATTCGACTGATTGGGAATAATCACCTCTTTTTGAATCAGTTTCAAAATATCAGCAAAGGGTTGTAAAATCCCTCGAAAACCCACGCGATTAGGGCCAATTCTTAGCTGCATATATCCAATAATCTTACGCTCTGCTAAAGTATAAAATGCCACTATAATAAGCACAGGCACGAGTACCGCCACAATTTTTATAATGACCCAAATTAATGTAGCTAAATCATAAAGCATATGACATGACCTTCTTTTGGTTAATAACTAATATTTCACATGGGTTTTAATGAAACACTCGTAAAAGCCGAGCCAATTTCAGCACTTCCATGACAAGCAGCAGGAATCCAAACAACATTCTCATGCAAACTTACATCCAGACGCACCGGCAATGTTAACGTATTCTGACCCGAAGTTACAGAAGCTTTTTCATGAATACCTAAATCTTTTGCTAATTTTGGATGAATTCTAAGCTCTAATACATCCACAGATGCAGAATTTTGTAATGGCAAGGCATGCCGTGTTAACATATCCACGCTATATAATGCAGTTGAGCCTACCCGCCAAAGTTCATCTCTAAGTTTTGAGTTAAATTCTTTAGGCAAAATAAAAGTTTTTTCCTTGGATACCGTAGTTGATTCGACATTTTTTAATTCAGCAAGAATTTCATCGCTAGAAACATAGTCAAAACCTTCACAATGGCTCAAATTTGCCAATACTCTATATATTTTCCATGCTGGACGAGCAGACTCGAAAGGTGTAGCGACACCTTCAAATGATTGCCATTTTTTATCCACGTTTATAAATGTGCCAGATGTTTCTGAGAAAATAGCCATTGGTAATAAAACATCTGCACACTCCAACAACGACTTCGTTTTAAACGGCGTTACCGCAACAACAAATTCTGCGTCTTGACAAGCATTTTGTGCTTGAACAGCATTATCGAAATCATATTCCGGATCCAGGTAATGCAGAATAAATGCTTTTAATTTGGATGACAATGCCTGGTGCAGATTTAATCCAGATTCCACACTCTTGTGCCCTGCTGCTTGTAAATGAGGAATAAATCCTGCTTGCCAGGCACCATTGGCATTTGCGCCTGCTGGCAAATGAATCCATTTAATAGAAGTCAGATGAGTTATTTCTTCCAAAGCATATTGCAGTAAAGCGTATCGAGGATGATTTTGTAATACTTCACCGGTAATAATAACAGCATTTTCTACAGACATCAGATCAGCCATCATCTTGTGATGTTCATCAATTTTGATGGTTTTTTCCAACTGAGCTAAGGGGCCTTCTAACTTCATATTGAGCGCTTTCATCAACGCAAATAGATGTTGTTCAAGAGCTAAAGGATGAGAATGAATTGCAACATCGACTGGCGCAGTAAATTGATAATCTGCGATATTAATAGACGCAATTTTGGCGCCATTCAAATAAGCTTTTCGAACCTTAGCCATTGCCAAGGGAACTTCACGCTGAATATGTGTGCCCAGCAATAAGATGGCTTGCTGATTTTCAATCTCGGCGTATGCCAAATTATTTTGAGGTATAGAGAAATTAAACGCATCGCCAGAAAAATCTGTTTGTCGAACACGAAAATCAATATTGTTTACTTTAAGAGAGCGCATCCATTTTTGTAAAATATAAAATTCTTCCGTGGTTGACGATGGCGAAGCAAATGCAGCGACAGATTCAGGTCCATGTTTAGCAAGAATCTCCCCTAATTTAGAAGCTACAAAATTTAATGCGCTAGACCAATCAACAGCTTTCCAGATCCCATTTTGTTTAATCATAGGCTGAGCCAGTCTATCTTGATGATAACTTCCCGTATAGGAAAACCGGTCTCTATCGGATAACCAGGTCTCGTTAATACTTTCCTCATCTCGAGGAACCACACGCATCAATCGACCTCTGCGTGTATGTAAATAAATATGTGACCCAAGACAGTCATGTGGTGCAATTCCAGGCTTTTGTGACAATTCCCAGGAACGTGCTGAATAACGATAAGGCTTGGAAGTTAAAGCACCCACCGGACAAAGATCGATAATATTTCCTGAAATTTCAGAATGTAGACTTTTTTCAACATAAGTTCCAATTTCAACATGTTCACCGCGGCCCGGAGCGCCCATTTCTCGAAGTCCTGCAATTTCTTCTCCAAATCGAACACAGCGGGTGCAATGAATACATCGCGTCATTTCAGTCTCAATTAATGAGCCAAGACTTT
Organism: uncultured Legionellaceae bacterium; assembly: GCA_964572685.1. Taxonomy (GTDB): domain Bacteria; phylum Pseudomonadota; class Gammaproteobacteria; order Legionellales; family Legionellaceae; genus UBA2653. Next base: position 26,672 of record CAZNFJ010000007.1, on the reverse strand, counting down.
TATCTTCTACTGCTCGTTTCGATTCATGATATTCACCTTCGGAAGCGCCGTACCCCATAGAAACATCTTGTAATTCACACTCTCCACCTTGATCGCAAATTGGGCAATCCAAGGGATGGTTAATCAATAAAAATTCCATCACGGCTTTTTGTGATTTCAATGCAGCTGCTGATTGAGTATAGACTTTCATCCCTTGGCTTATCGGCGTAGCACAAGCAGGCACGGTTTTTTTACTGTTTTCAATTTCAACCAGACACATTCTGCAATTGGCAGCCACTGATAATTTTTTATGGTAACAAAAACGTGGAATATGAATACCGGCTTCGTCCGCCACTTCAATGATCATTTTGCCATTTTCAACTTCAAATGTTTTACCATCTATTTCGATTGTTGCCATGCTCTATACCCTGTTATGCAGCGACTATTGAACGCTTGTGAATAATAAAATGTTCAAATTCATGATAAAAATGTTTCACAAAACTTTGCACAGGCCATGCTGCAGCCTCTCCAAACGCACAAATAGTGCGTCCCTCAATACTATTGGCAACATTAACCAGTTGCTCAAGATCAGACATTTGTGCTTGACCGTCTAAAATGCGATGAAGTAATTTCACCATCCAACCTGTGCCCTCTCGGCAAGGTGTACATTGTCCACAGGATTCATGATCATAAAATTCCGAAATTCGACACAAGGCATCTACCATACAAGTCGAATCATCCATAATAATCACAGCCCCTGAACCCAAACCGGAGCCCACAGATTGGAGGCTATCATAATCCATCGTCAAATTCATCATGACATCACCAGGGACTACAGGCATAGACGTCCCACCAGGGATGACCGCTTTGAGTTTACGTCCAGGTAACAAACCACCGGCCAGATCAAGTAAATCAACGAAAGGAATCCCTAGAGAAACTTCAACATTTTTTGGATTTTGAACATGCCCACTGATACAAAAACATTTAGTTCCGCCATTATTGGGTTTTCCCTGCTCTAAAAACCATTGCCCACCTCTTTCAAGAATAACCGGTACTGATGCAAATGTTTCGGTATTATTAACTGTTGTTGGGCGGCCGTACAAACCAAAATTAGCAGGGAATGGTGGTTTAAATCGTGGCATGCCTTTCTTGCCTTCGATGGAATTCAAAAGTGCTGTTTCTTCTCCGCAAATATAGGCACCAGCTCCACTATGTTGATATAAATCAAAGTTCAAACCCATTCCTAGTATGTTTTGACCTAAATAACCCGCTTTATATGCCTCATTAATAGCATTTTGCACAATGGCAAAAGGCTCAAAAAATTCACCACGGATATAATTATATCCAACACTTGCGCCCATCACATAGCCAGCAATGATCATGCCCTCAATCAATTGATGTGGGTTGTAGCGCATGATATCTCTATCTTTGCAGGTCCCAGGTTCGCCTTCATCAGAATTGCAGACCACATATTTTTGACCTGGGGAATTAGGATTCAAAAAACTCCACTTCAAACCAGTCGGAAAACCCGCTCCACCACGGCCACGCAAATTACTCAGTTTTAATTCACTAATGATGTCAGCTGCAGCTGTTTTTTCTTTCAGTATTTTTTCTAATACCTTGTATCCACCAATACTTAGATAGGTTTCTAAGCTATGCGGGTTTGCTAAATTTATTGTTCGGTAGCATACTTGGTTGATATCGACCATGTCTTTACTCCAATAAGAAGTTAAAATGTGATTAATAGGATTCTAAAATCTGAGCTAAATTTTCAGCTTTAAGATTTTCATGGTAATCCTTATTAACCAGCATCATTGGTGCATGGATACATGCACCCAGGCATTCTGCTTGTTTTAAAGTAAACTGACCATCAGGCGTGGTTTGATTACACTGTATGCCCAAATGGGACTCCAATTGATTTAAAATCTTATCTGAACCACGCAAATGACAAGAAATCGAACGGCAAACATGAATCACATTTTTTCCTACAGGTTCATGCTCATACATGGTATAGAATGTAGCGACTTCATAAACCGCAATAGCTGGCATTTCTAAATAGTCGGCGATGGCATCCATCAATGATTGAGTCAGATGATTGCATTCTTCCTGCGCAATAGCCAATGCCTTCATCACCACAGATTGTTTTTGATCACAAGGATAATGAGAAATTTCATGATTAATTTGCTTTATAGATTCTTCAGAAAGCAAATGCGTTAATTTTTTTTCAGTTGTATCGGTCATTCTATATTTCACTCTGACAATTATCGGTCAATTTCACCAAATACAATGTCTTGACTAGCAAGAATTGCTACCCCATCGGCAAGCATGTGGCCACGTACCATTTCATCAAAAGCAGACAAATGCGAAAAACCAGGTGCACGAATCTTGAGCCGGTAAGGTTTATTGGCTCCATCAGACACTAAATAAATTCCAAATTCACCTTTGGGTGCTTCAACTGCAGAATATACCTCACCCATGGGCAAGCAAAAGCCTTCTGAATACAATTTGAAATGATGAATCATAGACTCCATATCGGACTTCATCTCTTCGCGTTTTGGTGGTGTAATTTTATGATCATCAAGTTTAATTGGACCAGGATTTTTTCTTAACCAGTCTACACATTGTCTAATAATATGATTCGATTGTCGCATTTCTTCCACCCGAACCAGGTATCGATCATAACAATCACCTGTTGATCCTACTGGAATTTTGAAATCAAGTTTGTCATAAACGGCGTAAGGTTGTTTTTTTCGCAAATCCCATTCTACTCCAGAACCTCTTAACATGGGTCCTGTAAAACCCCAGCTTAATGCTTGTTCGGGTGAGACTACGCCAATATCAACCGTTCTTTGTTTCCAAATTCGATTATCCGTCAACAATGTTTCATATTCATCAACATACTGAGGAAAACGCTCGGTAAATGCCCATATAAAATCCAATAAACTACCATCACGGTGTTCATTCATTTTTTCAACTTCGCGATCTGTATGCCATTTTGATGCTTGGTATTTTGGCATTGAATCCGGTAAATCTCGAGCTACACCACCTGGACGATAGTACTTTGCATGCATTCTTGCACCAGATACTGCTTCATAGCAATCAAAAAGGTCTTCTCTTTCGCGAAAACAGTATAAAAAGACTGTCATGGCGCCAATATCAAGAGCAGTCGCCCCCAACCACAAGAGATGATTCAAAATTCGAGTAATTTCATCAAACATTGTTCTGATGTATTGCGCGCGAATCGGTGCTTCAATACCTAATAATTTTTCAATTGCGCGAACATAGGCATGTTCATTACACATCATGGATACATAATCAAGTCTATCCATGTATCCAATATTTTGAACATAAGGCTTGGTTTCAGCTAATTTTTCAGTTGCACGATGCAACAATCCAATATGTGGATCTGCCCGAACAATGGTTTCACCCTCTAGTTCAAGAACCAAACGTAAGACACCATGTGCTGCAGGGTGCTGAGGACCAAAGTTTAAGGTATAATTTTGCAGTTCCATCAACGTTCCCCTTTTTCACCAATATAGCGATTATCCTCGCGAATAACTTTTGGAACCAGTACACGTGGCTCGATGTTCACCGGCTCATAAACAACTCTTTTTAATGTGGCATCATATCGCATTTCAACACGACCACTGAGTGGAAAATCTTTACGGAAAGGATGACCAATAAAACCATAATCCGTTAATAATCTTCTTAAATCTGGATGATCTTCAAATAATACACCATACAAATCATAAGCCTCGCGCTCAAACCAATTCGCAGCATTCCAGATATCAATCACTGTCGGGATTCTTAAATCTGACTCAGGTAAATATACCTTAACTCGACAGCGTTGATTTAAAGTGGTTGATAATAAATGATAAATAACGGCAAATCGGGGTGTATCAAGAGTTACCATCGGTTCAGCTTGATTTTCGACACCACGACAATATCCATACTCTGTCGCAGAACTGGTTTCCCAATCATACCGACCGTAATGTAAATAATCCACAGCACATACGTCGATTAAAGTATCAAAACGACAAGACTCATGATTTTTTAAAAAAAGCATGAGTGACTTTAGATGGTCTGGAGAACAAACCAAGTTCAACTCATTAAATGATTCCTGAGCCTCGACTTGGAAACCGAGCGTTACTTGGTTAATTTTTTCAAAAAATGCAGAATTGAGCACGATATTTTCCTCAATCTCAACGAATGTCAAACATCAATAATCTGACGATGTCGTAATTTATTTTGCAACTGAATGATGCCATATAACAGAGCTTCAGCTGTTGGCGGGCATCCTGGAACATAAATATCAACGGGTACAATTCGGTCGCAGCCTCGAACTACAGAGTAGGAATAATGATAATATCCGCCTCCATTAGCGCACGATCCCATTGAAATAACCCACCTTGGCTCAGGCATTTGATCGTAGACCTTGCGTAGCGCAGGTGCCATTTTATTACATAAGGTTCCGGCAACAATCATCACATCAGACTGTCTAGGACTGGGTCTGAATATTATTCCAAAACGATCCAAATCATAACGGGATGCCCCAGCATGCATCATCTCTACAGCACAACAAGCTAAACCAAAGGTCATCGGCCATAAAGAACCACTCTGAGCCCAACCTACCAGCTTTTCTACGGATGTGGTTAAAAAGCCATTCTGTTGAAATGATGAAGGCCCTGCTGTTGATGGTGTTACTCCCATTCGAGCGCTCCTTTTTTCCATTCATAAATAAAACCAATTACTAGAATACCTAGAAAAACCATCATGGAAGTATATCCAAGCCATGAAATTTTTCTTAAAACCAAAGCCCAGGGGAAAAAGAATGCTGTTTCCAAATCAAAAATAATAAATAAAATAGCGACTAAATAAAAACGCACGTCTACTGGAATATGTGCAGACTCAAATGCAGAAAAGCCACACTCGTAAGGCGCATTTTTTTCTGGATTGGGTTTTGACTTCGCTACAAGGCGCGCAAGTGTCATTAAAACAACGCCGAGTACTGCAGCGAATAAGATAAATATCAGAATATACAAGTAGTCTGTCAGCATACTGTTTCCAATGTGAATATACCATAAAAATGGTACCGAAGGCCGGACTCGAACCGGCACGGCTTTCGCCACCGCCCCCTCAAGACGGCGTGTCTACCAATTCCACCACTTCGGCAACACGAACAAAAGATAACTCATTCAACGACCAACCCTATTTTATCAGGAGGGTTGAGGCACTGGCAGAGTTTTTTCTGCTTTATCTGACTGGATATTGTGATTTGACATCACTTTAAATTCCTGTCGATTGTACGACGTTTTCGCAGATATTAGCAAACTTGTAACAAAAAAACAAATCAACAATGAGCCTGTTAATCTAAATAAAAAATTTCCTGTACCTTGACTTCCAAATACTGTGCCAGAAGCCCCTGAACCAAATGCAGCCCCCATTTCAGCGCCTTTACCTTGCTGGATAAGAACCAAAATAATTAAGATGACTGAAATAATAAAATGTAAAACTAGCAGCAAACTATACATTGTGTAATTTCCAATAACTGTTGTATTTTCAATGAGGCTCCGCCGATCAACACACCCTGTCCCTCATTAATCCCATCAATGGCTTGAATATTTTCAACACCAACACTACCGCCATATAATAATGGTATATTTTCACTTTTGGCATCGATTTCTTTCAAAATAGTTCTTATATCAACGAAAACCTTTTGTATTTCTTCTGGTGTTGGCAATAAGCCTGATCCAATCGCCCATACAGGTTCGTAAGCAATTATACTCTTTTCAAAAGAAAATGCATCATCAATTTTTAAACTTTTTAACTGGTTTCTTAAGACTTCTGCCGTTTGATGGTTTTTATATTGTTCTAATGTCTCACCTATACAAACGACCGGGATCATACCATATTCTTTCACAATATGAAATTTCTTTGCTATCAGTTTTTCATCTTCTTTGAAGAGATGTCTTCTTTCAGAATGTCCCACAAGTACATAATGACATCCAAAATCTTTTACCATGCTGGCAGATATTTCTCCCGTGTATGCGCCTTTTTCCTCAGCACTAATATTTTGTGCCCCCCAATGATACTTAGAAGACTTATCTATTTGGTTAAATTCTGGCAAATAAATGGTTGGAGGGAAAATTACCAACTCTATTTTCGAATTGAAATTCGACTCATTGAGATGTTTAATATAGTCTCTGACCATATTAAGATCCCCATTCATTTTCCAATTGGCCATAATCCATTTTTTCATATCAATCCTTGCGTTAAACCTGATCTATACTTGCATGACACAAGAAATTCTCTAATGACTGTTGCTGCCTTTGCAATTGCTGTGCATCAGGACCCTCAAAAAGAATTCTCAGAACGGGTTCTGTACCCGAGGCTCTCACTAAAACACGACCTTTGCCTTGCAATTGAGCTTCAATTTCGCGAATACACTCAACAAATTCTATTTGTTTTAATAATTGTGATGCAGTATTGGTTTGATAATTAAATAAAATTTGAGGATAAAGTTCTACTTCTTTCGTCAGATCTTCCAAAGGTTTTTGCTCTCTCACCATTCTTGCCAGTACTTGCAGTGCTGCAATAATTCCATCGCCTGTAGTGGTTCGATCGAGACACACGATGTGTCCAGAAGTTTCTCCACCAATTAACCAAGATTTTTCTTTGAGGCTCGATAGCACATAACGATCGCCAACATCTGTGCGAACAAATGGAATTCCAACATCTTGAAATTTAACTTCTAATCCCATATTGGTCATCAATGTTCCGACAACGCCACCATGTAATTTATTCTGCAAATATCGGTCCATGGCAATAATAAATAATACGCCGTCTCCATTAATAAGGTTCCCTTTGGCATCAACCATATGTACCCGATCACCATCACCATCAAAAGCAATACCCACATCTGCACCACTTGAGAGCACTTTCGCTTGTAATTTTTCAGGACTGGTTGATCCATAGCCTTGATTGATATTCAACCCATCTGGCTTATCACCAATGGTTATCACTTCAGCCCCCAACTCAGCAAAAACACTTGGGGCAATCCGATAAGTAGCGCCATTAGCACAATCTAAAACAACCTTCAACCCATGAAATCGAAGACGTGATGAAATTGTTGATTTACAAAACTCAATGTATCGCCCATTGGCATCAATTACTCGAGAGGCTTTTCCCAATAGATGTGAGTCAACCAACTCAAAAGGTTTTTCCATTTCAGCCTCAATTGCACATTCGACTTCATCAGCCAACTTTTCACCATGCGCATCAAAAAATTTAATACCATTGTCTTGATAGGGATTATGCGACGCACTGATCACCACACCAGCTTGGGCACGAAATGTCTGCGTCAAATACGCTATCGCAGGTGTAGGCATAGGTCCTAAAAATCGAACATTGAATCCTGCAGCTGAAAATCCAGCCTCCAACGCAGACTCAAACATGTATCCCGAAATTCGGGTATCTTTACCAATCAATACATTTTTATGTTGGCTTTGTCCTAAAACTCTACCGACAGCCCAACCTAATTTCATCATAAATTCAGGATGAATTTTATCGCTGCCTACTCGCCCACGGATCCCATCTGTACCAAAATATTTTTTCTTCATATTGAACCTTTATAGCTATTTTTAATTGCTTCTGCAATTTGTAGCGTCTCTCGGGTTGCCGAAACATCATGAGTTCGAAAAATTCGACAACCATTACAAAAACCAACAACCTGAGCAGAGAGGGAACCCAATAAACGTTCATCAATGGGCTTATCCAATACCTCTCCAATAAATCTTTTTCGCGAAACACCTAAAAGGACCGGAAAATTCAAATCACACAAGGATTGAATATCATGAATGATCTTAAGATTGTCTGCGCATTGTTTTCCAAAACCAATACCTGGGTCTAATATCAAATTTTTCATCGGGAAATTTTGTTTTTTTAAATCGATCAAACGATCGTTATAAAACTGCATGATTTTTTTAATCACGTTGTCTTGCTTTTGAAATGGTTCAGACATATCCGCTAATGTACCCGAAATATGCATCATACAAACCGGTATATCATATTTTTTGATAATTTCAATCGACTGCTGATTATCAAGTCCGGTCACATCATTGATGACATTCGCACCAACTTCAATAGCTGCCTGCATCACCATGGGTTTATAAGTATCAATCGATAGACAAATATCAAAATGATGTCGCAATGCCGTGATGACTGGGATAACCCGCTTCAGTTCGGTTTCTACATCAATTGGTATAGAGCCTGGTCTTGTTGACTCTGCCCCAATGTCAATAATATCGACACCTTCATCTATCATTTTCTCAGCTGCTTTCAAAACCGTATTAATACTTTGATGTCGGCTACTTGAAAAAAACGAATCGGGTGTAATATTCATAATCCCCATCACCAATGGTGATGAGGAAGATCCCTTGAAATTTTGCAGCCAAGTTTTAAAGTTTAAAGGATTCATTAAATCTGCTCTTTACCTTCATCTACTAAATCTGGCACGTGTTTAAATTCACCGGTCATAATCTTTTGAATTTGAGGTGAATCGATAGTTTCAAATTTAATCAAGAACTCTGCCATTAAATGCAATTTATCCATATTCTCAATGATAATTTGCTTGGCACGTTCATAATTACGTTCAATAATTTCTTGTACCTCAATATCAATTTGCTCTGCTGTTTTGTCAGAAATTTCTTTGGTTTGCTGAACTGAACGCCCCAAAAAGACTTCTCCTTCTTCTTGCCCAAAGGTTCGAGGGCCTAATGCTGACAATCCCCAAGAAGTCACCATTTTTCGAGCAATTTCTGTGGCTCGTGAAATATCATTTGAAGCACCTGTTGTTACACCTTCTGCACCAAAAATTAATTCCTCAGCAACACGTCCCCCAAATAAACTGGATAACTGACTTTCAAGACGCTGTTTGGTGTGACTGTAACGGTCTTGTTCCGGTAAAAACATCGTAACGCCCAGCGCGCGCCCCCTGGGAATAATGGTTACTTTATAGACAGGATCATGTTCTGGCACAGTTAGACCAACGATGGCATGCCCTGCTTCATGATAAGCAGTTAATTTCTTTTCGTGGTCATCCATTACCATAGAACGTCTCTCAGCGCCCATCATGATCTTATCTTTAGCCTGATCCATTTCCATCATGCCCACTTTCTTCTTATTGGCACGAGCTGCAAATAAAGCAGCTTCATTAACCAAATTTGCCAAATCTGCGCCTGAAAATCCAGGTGTTCCTCTAGCAATAGATAAAACATTCACATCCTTTTCCACTGGCACTTTTTGAATATGGACCTGTAAAATTTGTTCACGTCCACGAATATCAGGTAACGGAACGACAACTTGTCTATCAAATCGTCCAGGACGCAATAACGCAGGATCTAAAACATCGGGACGGTTTGTTGCGGCTATAACGATGACGCCTTCATTGCCTTCAAAACCATCCATTTCTACCAACAGTTGATTCAAAGTCTGTTCACGTTCATCATGTCCACCACCAAGACCGGCTCCTCGATGTCGCCCGACCGCATCTATTTCATCAATAAAAATAATACACGGCGCTTGTTTTTTGGCTTGCTCAAACATGTCACGAACTCGTGAGGCCCCAACACCCACAAACATTTCAACAAAATCTGAACCTGATATGGTAAAAAAAGGAACTTTTGCTTCCCCAGCGACAGCCTTGGCTAAAAGTGTTTTACCAGTCCCTGGAGGGCCGACCAAAAGAACCCCGCGTGGAATACGCCCTCCCAGTTTCTGAAATTTCCCTGGCTCTCTTAGAAAATCAACCAATTCTTTTACCTCTTCTTTTGCTTCATCACAGCCAGCGACATTTGCAAAAGTAACTTTGACTTGGTCTTCTCCTAATAATCGAGCACGAGATCGGCCGAAGGACATAGCTCCTTTACCTCCACCGCCTTGCATTTGTCGCATGAAAAACACCCACACGCCAATGAGTAAAAACATAGGGAACCAATTGACAAAAATATGCATCAAAAAGCTTTCTTGTTGCTTTTCTTGCCCATTGACATCAACATTATGCTTTATCAATTCATCTAATAATGCAAAATCTGGTAAAGGCATAAAAGTCACAAAAGTACGGTTGTTTTTAGTCATCCCTCGAATAATTTTATCATCTTCGACCATGACACTTTGAACAGAACCTTGCTTAATTTCTTTTAGAAATTGCGAATAAGACATCTTTTCGATAGATGCATGTCGTGGATTGAAATTGCTAAATACAGAAACCAAGACCAGCGCAATAATCAGCCATAAAAACATATTTTTTATCATGTCGTTCAAAATACTTACCTCTTTAGAGAATTGAGCAAATGAGAATATCTTTCTAAATTACTATAATTTAAAACCTTTCGCTAGTAAGTAAACCTCGCGAGATCGATCGCGTGAAGCAAGCGGTTTTAAAATTTTAACCTGTTGAAATCGAGTACGAATGTTTTTTAAATAAAGATCAAATCCTTCTCCTTGAAATAACTTCACCAGAAAAAAACCACCTGGTTTGAGCATCGACAAAGCAAAATCCAAGGCCAACTCAGCCAAATACATGGATTTCAATACATCAACTTGTTTGTGTCCACTAAAATTTGGAGCCATATCAGATATCACTGCATCTACCTGCCTCACAACCAATTTCTGGCTTAAACATTCTAAAACACTATCTTCAGTAAAATCGCCACATAAAAAATCCACTCCAGAAAGTGGTTCCATTGGTAAAATATCTAATGCAAAAATTTGTATTTGTCCACTGAGTTTCTGTGCCAAGTATTGCGACCATCCGCCAGGAGCTGCACCGAGATCACATATCGTCATCCCTTTTTTAAAAAGATGTTCTTTTTGATCCAATTCTTCTAATTTAAAATATGCACGGCTTCTAAGGCCTTGTTGATGGGCTTTTTTAACATAAACATCTGCAAAATGTTCTTTAAGCCAACGCTTGGATGAGTTTGATGTTTTCATAAAAAGTTAGGGTACCATAAAAATAATATTTACAAAAAAGATAAAACATAGTAAAATAAAAAACATAGTGTCGTTTATTTAAACTAAAAAATGCTTAATTCATCTCAACTGAGTAATAAAATATACCATCTTTTTAATTAAAATTCTAAGAATTGTTGTGTTAAAAGATGGAGATGGGTATCATACCTGCAAAATTTGACTAAATTAAGAGCGTCGCAACATGAATAAAGAGCAATTATTAAATTTAAGAAAACAAGCCCATCATTTAAAACCTGTAATTTTAATCGGTCAAAAAGGATTAACAGAGGCAGTCATTAATGAGATTGATCTTGCATTAAAAGCTCATGAATGCATAAAAATCAAAATTAGTGGCGTTGAAAAACCTGAACGGCAAACAATCAACAATCAAATACTTAGCAGTGTTAACGCGCATTTGATTGATACGATTGGCCACGTATTAGTGATTTACAGAAAAAATGAACAATCAAAATAGCATTCAACAAAAACTGGAAGAAATTGTTATTGGTGCGCTTAAAGGCGCATCCATTCAATCGTGTAAATGGCTCCTGGTTGAACTTGCCGAAAGCCATAACATCAATCCATTTGAACTTTTTTCTCAAACCAATTATACGGAAGATACATCGGGCCTCGAAAATATTTTAAAAGTACTCGCGCCAGATCAAGTTAACGATCTCAAGGAACACTTCATATACCATTGCCACTCTCTTCATATGTCACATAATTTGATTAATTTTCTCGAATTTCTGACTCACCAAGGCTATCATCGACTCCACCCACATATTCATTCAATTAAAAACCTTAAACCTATTCAATATTCCTACGGGATGTATAGCTTAGGAGGATTAAGTATCTTGATTGGAGCCTCTGTGACCATTGGCATATTTCATTCAGAGATTTGGAATCAAATGCTTGATTATTTTTTAAAGCATGGTCAAGCGATTCTAAAATTCACTTTGCAACATATATGGATTGCAGAAAACATTGCCTTTTTAACATTGATATACCGATTGATTGACTTTATTTCAAAGTGTTACAAAGTATACAACAATCACGCCACAACAACAGAAAATAAAATCAATAAAATTCTAAAGTTTTTTTTGGTTGATTCATTTATTATCGTGGCACAAGGTCTACTTTATGCAAGCCAAGGCCTCATCAATCCTGTTTCGGGTTATTTATTTATCGCCTCATCTTTTGTTGAGCTCGCCTATAGCGCGATATCTTTGTATAAACTATCAAAACCCATTGAACCCGTTTTTAATATCAACGATTCACAAGACCTATTCCTTGCAAATCAAGCTCATTATTTAGAAGAAATAGCCTTTTATCAAAGGGCATCAGGGCGTTGTTATCATGAACTTTGGGCCTTTGCACTGATTGCAGGCGGCACTGTTATTGCCATTACCCTTTCCAATCACTTGCTCATGATTGGCATTATCATGGTCATGTTTCAGTTCATGGTTTATCAACTGAAGGATTATATGATTTTTCAAAATAATAAAAACATCAATCAACACTTACAAAAAGATATTCGACGTCTTTATACATCTGAACCTCATGCCAACAGACGACACTTACAAAATGAGGCTCAACCTCTTTATATATCCGAATCTCATGTAAACACCCCCAACCTTGCTATCGTTAAAAACTCAATACCACCCAATCATTTCAACACATCACATCGTCTATTCAAACCTTGTGCTTTAAATGACACATCCATAATGTTTGAGCATCCTGACTGCTCATTGTACTAGTAAATGATTTTCACCTATTTTTAACCTCCACCCTATCTTCAAGTAAGCTCTTATGATAAGATATCTTTAATTTTGATAAAAAATTGATTCATTATGGGTAATATTTTTAATGTGTTTGGTCCTTCTCCGATCAAACCTATAGAACAACATATGCATAAAGCCTATACCTGTGCAAAGCAATTAAACCCTTTATTGGAAGCGGTACTCAATAATGAATGGCATAACGCTCATCAACACCACCAACAAATCATCCAGCTTGAGCGTGAAGCCGATGAAATCAAAAAAGAATTACGTCTACATCTCCCTACGGGTTTATTTTTACCCGTTGCTCGCTCTGATATTTTAGAGCTATTAAAAACCCAAGATCGCCTTGCCAATAAATCGAAAGATATCGCAGGTTTATTAATGGGTCGAAAAATGCAAATTCCACCAAGTATTCAAAAACATCTTCAAAATTGTTTAACACGTTGTCTTGACGCAGCTAAACAAGCCTGCAAAGCAATTAATGAATTAGATGAATTACTCGAAACAGGGTTTCGAGGAAATGAAGTTAAAGTTGTAGAAGACATGATCCGCACCTTAGATGTCATTGAACATCATTGTGATGATGATTTAGCAAAAATTCGCGAAGAATTATTTAAAATTGAAAAGGATTATCCTCCAGTGGATGTGATGTTTCTTTATCAATTACTCCAATGGATTGGTGATTTAGCTGATGAAGCACAATCAATTGGGGGACGACTACAAATTTTGATCGCTCGTTAACTCCGCAACGCCTAAATTTTAACAGAAGGTAAAAATGACTATTTTAGTATTTGGCATTATTCTATGTTTTCTCATGACCTGGGGCGTTGGCGCCAATGATTTAGCCAATGTCATGAGTACCACCATGGGATCTAAGGCTGTCACTGTCAGAACGGCCATCTCGATTGCGATCATCTTTGAATTCGCTGGCGCCTTCTTAGGAGGCGCTCACGTGGTCGAAACGATGAAAGATGGCATCATCAATACACAGTTGCTAAGCAATGAGCCTAAAATTCTAATATTAGGCATGCTCTCCGTCTTAACAGCTTGTACCATCTGGATGAATTTGGCCAGTTTTTTTGGTGTTCCGGTATCTATCACCAATGCACTCGTAGGCTCTGTCGTGGGATTTGGCGCTCTTGCTCTTGGTCCACAGGCTGTTCACTGGTCTCAGGTTTATCACATTGCCTTAGGATGGATAACTTCGCCATTGATTGCAGGACTGACTTCTTACGCTCTTTTTCTGACCATCCAATCGACTATTTTTGTTGCCTCTGATCCTTTAAGGCGAGCAGAGTGGATGATGCCTATTTACCTATTTTTAACAGGCCTGGTATTGGCTTATATGATCATACTCAAGGGCTTAACCCATTTTCACGTACATTACAGCTTCATCAGTGGTTTTGTCATTTCTTTTAGCACCAGCGGCATCATCACATTATTAGGCATCATCATTCTTAATCGATTGCCCGAAAGGCCTACTCTGAAACGTAAAGATAGATTTAATCAAATTGAAAAATATTTTGGTATATTAATGGCTATGACGGCATGTATCATGGTTTTTGCGCATGGCTCGAATGATGTGGCGCTCGCCACAAGCCCACTCAATCAAATTTTTTCTTATTCTCAAATCAAGAATATTAATTTTGAGCCCAGTCAATTAACCAGTATGACTTTACTTTTTGGTTGTGTGGGTGTTGTTGCTGGATTTTTGATTTATGGACGTAAGGTTATTGAGACCGTCGGCAGCGGAATCACAGCACTTACCCCCAGTCGTGCCTTTGCAGCAACCCTATCGGCCGCAACAACGGTGATTATCGCTAATACATTAGGTCTTCCCGTTTCTGCAACACAAACACTTGTCGGCGCAGTTTTAGGTGTAGGTCTTGCCCGAGGTATTGGAGCCTTAAATCTTGTCGTTATACGTAATATTTTCATGTCATGGATCATCACACTGCCAGCCGCCAGTTTAATGTCTTTGATTATTTTTAAAATATTAATGTACTTTCTACCTCAACTACAACACTTTTTTTAAAGGTACCATCATTTCTGCAAAATATGTTTTTTTGTGCTATATAAATAAAAAAGACACTTTTGGAGAATGATATGTCTAGAAAAGATTTTTCAGTAAACTTCAATGAGGAATTAGATGCCTTGGGATTTCCTATGGACGATAGTGAACGCATCCATGCGCTCTCAAAAGTACTTGAAATCAAACCCTTTCAAGCAGCGTCTATACTTCATGGCGACTGTATACCCAACCCAGATATCCTAAATAAAATATCAAAAGAATTAGAAATCAACACGCGCATTTTATTGGAAAGATCCAAGCACTAAGCTTGAAATGATTTATTACGGCTGACCGGATGCGCATGGCTTTCCATATAGGTAATGATCTTACTTGCGATATCTACGCGTGTTGATTTTTCAATGCCTTCCAACCCTGGAGAAGAATTAATTTCTAAAACCAATGGACCATGTTTTGAACGCACTAAATCAACGCCGGCCACATTAAGCCCCATGGTTTTAGCAGCAGCGATAGCAATAGAACGCTCCTGTGGTGATAGTCTAACCTTGCGCGATGAACCACCTTGATGAATATTAGCTCTAAACTCACCCTCTTTGGCTTTTCTTTCCATAGAAGCAATTACTTTTCCACCTACAACAAAACAACGAATGTCGGTTCCTCGAGATTCCTCGATATATTGTTGAACTAAAATATTAGCCCCCATACCTTTAAAAGCATTGATAATTGATACAGCAGATTGATGACTATCGGCTAACATCACTCCTTTTCCCTGTGTTCCTTCTAATAATTTAATAACAACCGGCGAACCTCCGACTAAACGGATTAAATCTTCTGTACTATCAGGGGATTGAGCAAAGCCTGTTAAAGGCATGGGAATGCTTTTACGTGCCAATAACTGCAAAGAACGAAATTTATCGCGTGAACGAGCAATAGCTAAAGAGGTATTTAAGGTATAAACCCCCATGGCTTCAAAATGTCTTAATACGGCAGTTCCGTAGAATGTATTACTGCTTCCAATTCTAGGAATAATCGCATCGAAATGCTCCAATAATACTCCTCCTTTATAATAGACTGAGGGTGATGCAGCATTAACATTCATATAACAATGTAGAGGATTTATAACCACCATTTCATGATCTCGTTTTTCACCTTCCTGAATAAGTCTCTGATGAGAATATAATGATGCGTTAGTGGATAAAATGGCGATTTTCATAATTTTACCTTATCTTGAATGTTTTGGTGAGCGTTTCAATATCTTGCGCAATGTCTTGAACCTGCATGGGGGGAATAAAAAATGCCACCACTTCTCCGGCAGGATTAATAAGGGTTAAACTACCACTATGATCGATTTGTCCATCGTTTTGATCACTTTGCGAATCATATACAACGCCTAATTCCTGAGTTAATTTTTGAACCATAGATTTTTGACCAATGGCGCCTTTGAATTCCTTATCAAACCCGGTCACATAATGACGCATGGTTTCCAGTGAGTCTCTATCTCCATCTAGAGAGATCATGATCATTTCTGGTCTTTGTAATATGCCATCTTGTCGAAGTTTATCATAAACATGATGCATCATATCCATGGTAGTGGGACAAATCGACCGACACTGCGTATATCCAAAAAACAAAATAGTCCAATGCCCCACCAAATGACTCAAGTTCAAAACTTGAGCATCCGTTTTTTGGAGCTCAAAAGCAGATAACATACGCCCAGGACCAACATAGGTTGCATGATGCAAATGGGGTGTTTTGGGAATACTTTGCTGATAAACATAAAGCCCTAAAAACAAGGACATCATAAATAACAACCCTAACAGAGTAATTTTTAAATAGACACGTGTTGTCTCTTTCATCTCAAACTCACCTACAATAATGATCAACTAAAAGTAAAATAAATAAACCCAATAAATAATAAATAGAATATTTAAACGTTGAAATAGCGGTCTTTGGTTGTTCTTTTCGATATAAAATAATTGCCCAATATAAGAATCGAAGATTTAAAAGCATTACTCCCACCAAATAAATACGACCACACATCCCTATCACAACCGGCAAAAGTGTCACGATAATTAATAAAAAAACATATAATAATACATGAAGTTTAGTTAATTTTTCACCATAAATCACCGGGAACATCGGGATATCAATTTTTTGATAATCATGAAGACGATGCAAAGCTAAAGCCCAAAAATGAGGTGGAGTCCAAACAAAAATAATCAGTACCAATAAAAGTGCCTGAGGGTCAATATGGTTGGTAATAGCGGTCCATCCCAATAAAGGCGGAGCAGCACCTGCAAGTCCTCCAATGACGATATTTTGCGTTGTCGCTCGTTTTAAAAATCCAGTATAAATACCCGCATATCCAATTAAACTCAAAAAAGTAAGACCTGCGGTTAATGGATTAACATTATTATACAAAATAAAAACCCCAAGACTAGCCATCAACAATGAGAACAGTAATACCTGTTTAGGCGTCACCCTGCCTTTAACAACCGGTCGATTTTGAGTACGTTGCATTTTAGCATCTAAATGACAATCTAAAAGATGATTAATAGCCGCCGCACTTCCCGCACATAATGAAATGCCCATTAATGTTGAAAACATCAGCATCCAAGACCAAGACTCACGAGGGGCCAATAACATCCCCACCAATACCGTTACCAACATCAATGCAACCACGCGAGGCTTACTAAGTTCCCAATAATCTTTCAGTATGGATAAATCAATCCTTAACATGTTTTTTTCTCACATTGAATCCGTTGAAATATCATGACTATCGTACCTAAAATCAAAGCGCCCACACCGTTATGCAACACCGCAGCATACAAAGGGAGCAAATAAGACACATTGATAACACCTAAAATAACTTGTAATATTAATAAAGAGATTAATAACCAAACAATACGATGAATGGATTGTGAATGAATTTTCTTCAGCAATACGCAAGATAAAACACTCCAATAAACAAAAACAATGAACGCTCCGAGTCGATGCACCCATTGAATGGTCATGCGAACGTCAATATCCAACAATCCACCTTGATAGTTGGGACCAATTTGCTGGATCAAATGAAACGCCTCTTTCAAATGAAGGGGAGGGATCCATTGACCATTACACATTGGAAAGCCTATACAGGAGATGGCGGCATAATTAGAACTCACCCAAGCACCTAAGGCAATTTGAATTAATGTCATCAATAAACCCAATCCTATATAGCTCTTAACACAAGCCCAGGATGTATTCACAGGTGGCATCATTTGAGAACGCATGGCAATAAGACTTGAAAATATCAAAAAACCGCCCAATAAATGTCCACTGACCACCTGAGGTACAAGTTTTAAAGTGACCGTCCACATGCCAAGAGCAGCCTGAAAACCAATTAATACCAATAAAAATACTTGTAATTTTGTAGATACCGCAAGTGAATCTCGTTTTTGAAATCTCAATCCAATTAAAATACTCATGATAATGAATACCAAGGACCCCGCCAGATAACGATGAGCCATTTCTGTCCACGCCTTAGCACTTTCAATCAAGGTATGGGGATATGCTTTTTGAACAATATCCACTGCAGGCATCACCAAATGACCATAACATCCAGGCCAATCCGGACAACCCAAACCTGCATCGGTTAAGCGCGTGTAAGCACCTAACATCAAAACAGCCCAAGCCAAAATAATGGCCAAATTTACTAGTTTTTTTAAAAATGATACTGTCATTACGCCACCCTATTTGATTAGTACTTGCAAATCATGATACATTTTTTTGGGTTCCAAATCCTTTGGATACATCAAAATGGACAAGTGCTCTGGAGAAAACAACACAACAGGTTTTACTTGAAAATTTTTATTCCAAGTCGGCACCTTTTCACGAGGTAAATATTGATAATCAATATTATTATCTTTCAATTGATCCGTTTGTTGCTTGGTAAGTTGCATCCCTTCCGGAACTAGAAGAACCAGACTCAATTCATAAACCTTTCGTCCCATCGCTAATCGAATCCGAGCCAATTGATCCAATTGCTGCATACATTGTTGTTCGCACGGACCATTCTGCCATAAAACCAACTGCCAAGGTCGTGCTTTTGGTTTATTTAATTGCCAATCTAATTGCGGCGCCCATTGACCATAATTTGTAGTGGATAGTTTCCTCAAAAGCATGGGCTGTGAAAAAATATAAAATGCAGACCCTATGGGTAAGAAAAATAGAACTACTAAAATTATTACACTTCGATATTTCTTTAAATTATTTTTTTGCATGATGAATTACTCGCCATAAAAAAATCACCACAACAACCAAAGCCATCGTAAACCACTGTAAAGCATAAGCCTTGTGTCGCTGAGGTGCTACATTGATAATCTGCCATTTTCGTTGAAATGCGCTATTGTTTTCTGGATTTAAACGAAGAACCCAATGATGAATAGGGTGCTTCAATATTTTTTCCAATTCAGCAAAATCAAGGGATTCTATCACATATAATTGATTCTGTTGATGATCCATAAAACGACCGAGTTGAATTGGATGCATCGGGGGCACATAAACTTGTCCCCTCCAGTTATTTTTTTTAAAAGCGAGCTTTGGTCTCGGTAGAACTTGACGATCTGTCGATGCCAACACCCATCCAGCATCCACCATGAGTATAGAATCATCTGCTAATTGCACTGGAATTAAGACATCATAACCAATGCGATGTTCATAAAATTGATTATCCAAATAAAAACGTAATGGCAAAGTTGAACCATCCACCAATATTCTTTGAAATGCCATCGGCTCAAGGTCGCCAGCTTGCCATATTTTTTCTGGACTCTTCATCATTTGATGATATTGTTTTAATATAGTTTGTTTTTCATCAGCTCGATGCAATTGCCACAATCCAAGCTGCATCAGCAGGAACAATAAAATACTATAAATCACATATTCTAAATAGATGAAAGTTTTTCTAAAATTGGTTAAACTCATTTTCATGATGATGTGACCTTTTAACGTGGACAAGAGTATATCAAATGTTATCCAAAATCGTTATTATTTTTATTCTTTTTGCTATTTTTTTTGCATTAGGCAGCAGTTTGTATTACTTGGTTAAAGAAGGAAACCAGGGGATGAAAACTGTCAAAATGTTAACCTGGCGTATTATGCTCACTATTGGGCTTTTTATATTTTTAGGAATAGCCAGCCACTTCGGTTGGATTCAATCGCACGATATTTTACCTCAAGGACCCGTTCATGAACAAGCTTAAATGGATTTTTTTAGGTTTATTTTTACTACCAAGCTTCATTTTTGCTGATTCCATTGCCCATTATATGAGCATTGCGCAAAATATTCCACGCATGGAAATGAAGGCAGATGCGAGTGCTCAGACCTGGGCACGTTCAGCCAGAAATGTGTTGTTACTCACGGGTGAAAGCATTTGGGAAAGTCTTAGAATTGCAAATCAGCTATCACAACAAAAAGGAACCCCTCTATTTTGTTTGCCTCCTGAAAAAGCAATATCTGCTGAACAAATGTATGATTTAATTCAAGCAACTTATCAAAAACTCAATTTAACGCCCGAAGATCAAAATCAAATGAGTGTAGCGCAAGTGGCATTAAAAGGATTAGAAGAAAATTACCCTTGCCCCACTCAAGTCCATCAGAATCCACATATAACGATTCACCAAAAAGGTGAAGGCGTGGCCCAAAAAATACTACATGTTTCAAAAATATAGGCTTAAACAACAAAAACAGGGCAATATTTGGCTTCAGTTTGTCAGTTCAACCTCATTTTTTTGAAAATTCCTCAAAGGCCGCCACAGCTTCTGCAGCATACATTAAAGAAGGTCCACCACCCATGTAAATCGCCATTCCCAAAGTTTCCATAAACTCTTCGCGACTTGCCTCGAGCTTCACCAATGCTTGGGCGTGAAAACCGATACAACCATCACAACGATTGGCTACAGCTAACGCCATGGCAATCAACTCCTTGGTTTTTTTATCTAAAACACCCTCTTTAGTCGCCCCTTGCGCCATTTGTGAAAAACCACTCATAACCTCTGGAATTTCTTTTCTAAGTTTAGCGATTTCCATGCTCAAATAGCGTGTGTACTCATTAAAATTTTTAGTCATTTTTTTCCTCCTGATTCGATAAATTCCAGCTTGCATACTTAATATAAAAAATACCATCATAGGACAGCATTAATGAAAAATCTTTAACCTCAAACGATATATTTACAGAGATATCGCCCACTGACAATGGTTTAATGCCTTTAGCTATCGTTACATGAGGTCGAAAGCTATCTTGTGATGAAGGAGCCAGCTCCCGATATAAATGATTTAGAGGCATGAGATCATGGTCGGCAACAAGCACCAAAGCTTTTGAATTTTTCCAAAATTGACAACTGCTTAAATGAATAGAAAAAGGCTTATTTAATAGCGTGTTTTTTACCTGTTCTTTTAAATCTTGTAATTGTTCTATTGACTGTTGACCAAGATAAACCAATGTTAAATGTAAATTATTAAAAGGTTCTAGTTCATCTATTCCATAGCCGAGATTAAGACCTACTTGCAAACATTGCAATTGTATATCTTCTTGCTCTATTGTGATAGCAAAAAAGCATTTCGAAGGCATCACCACAGGCTCCATACTAGATAACACCATTCGTCGCAATGATTGATAAACGACTTGTGTGATGATTTGCTCTCGAGTCCCCTGGAAATGAAAAGCTTGAACTCTAACTTCTTCATTTGGTGTTTGCCAAGCGATAAAAACCAATCCAACATCATCGCCATCTGGTCCTGCAAACCCTGTGATGGCTAATCGAAAGTCATCACAGGTCGAAAGTCCCCTGACCATGGCCAATGCACAAGCTTCGCTCACCGCCCCCTCTTTTTCTAAAAGTTCAGATGAGACTTGCAAAAAGTTCATTTTGGCTTCATTAGAATAAGTCACCAAACTAAAATCAAACCATTTGGAACTGCCTGCAAGCGCGGTTAATGTTGCAGCTAATTTTCCACCAGAACAAGATTCTGCCAATGCTAACTTCCAATTTTTTGCAAGCATACATTTCGCAAGAGAGGGCAACAATTTTAAAATGCGCAGCTCTAAATGCATTACAAAATATCCCTAAAAAAAGCATGCATGGCTTGAAAAGATTTTTGAGCGGTTTCGGGTTGATAAAGAATGCCAAGCCCTGCATCATTAGCCTGTGGATTCGTAAATGCATGCATGGTATGAGAATACATATTCACCTGAAAATTAGCACCGAATTGCTTTATTTCTTCACAGAAACCCATGACATCTTCTGGTTTGACCATCGGATCATCATAACCATGACATACCAATATATTGGCTTTGATCGCTTGAGGAGCACAAGATTCCGTGCTACTTAAAAGCCCATGAAAAGACACAACCCCTTTTACATCAGCCCCCATTCTTGCTAAATCCAGAACGCATAGACCTCCAAAACAAAAGCCAATCGCACCTAAACGATTGCTATCTACAAACGAAATATTTTGCAAATGATTAAAACCGGCATATACTCGTTCTCGTAAAAAGGGCCGATTCTGTACCAAAGGTGTCATTAAAGTTTGTCTTTCTTCTATGGTTTGACCGATACGTCCCTGACCATACATGTCTAGTGCAAAAGCGACATAGCCTTGTTGAGCAAGTTCTATTGCACGATTTTGATAGACTTCATTTAAACCAGCCCAATCATGAGCAACTAAAACGCCCGGACAATTTTTTGCATTTTTGGGATAAGCTAAAAATCCTATCAATTTCATGTCGCCATGAAAATACTCGACAACCTCTGTCATAATCTGACTCATGATAATTTCCTAATCTAATGTATTACGGTAACGTTTATAAGCTATCACCATCACCACGAACATAAAAGCCAAAATGTACAACAATTCAGAATAAATTTCAGCCCATCCATTCCCACGTAAGATGATGCCACGTACAATAATTAAAAAATGAGTTAACGGTAAGCAATTGCCTAAGTTTTGTGCCCATTGCGGCATGCCCTGAAATGGAAACATGAAGCCTGATAATAAAATAGAAGGTAAAAAGAAAAACATCGCACTTTGCATAGCCTGCAATTGATTGGTCGCCAATGTGGAAAATGTTAAGCCCATGGCTAAATTGGCACAAATAAATGGGAAACATATGAGGAATAGCAAAATAAAGGAGCCATTCATGGGCAAGTGAAAAAGTAATCGTCCTAAAATGAGAATCAAAGTCACTTGAATATATCCAACCACAGCATAAGGCAAAATTTTTCCAATCATCACCTCTAAGGGTTTTAATGGCGTTGCCAATAACATTTCCATTGTCCCACGCTCAAATTCTCGAGTAATCGCCAACGCAGTAACGACTACCATGGTCATCGTTAATACCACGCCCATCAAGCCAGGAACAATATGAAAAGCAGTTTTGATTTCCGGATTAAATGCTGATAAAACTACGGTTTTATATACCCGATTATCCTCAGGTAAGTTTAAAAACCTAAAGCGATCACGTCCAACGATTTGAGAAAGATCATTAAAAACTGCTGTTGGTCTTCCTGCGGCAATAGGATCACTACCATCGACTAAAAGTAAAATAGACGGCATTAACCCCTTAGCGGCATCTCGATAGAATTGCGGTGGAAAATAAACCACAAATTTAACTTGATTAGTGAGCAACTTATGTTTAGCTTCTTGAAGGGTCGTATGTTCCTTGATGAATGTGAAATATTGAGATTGCTCCATACGCTGCAACACATCTTGAGCGATGGGATTCGGTTGTTGCATCACAACTGCGGCAGGCAAATGTTTAGGATTCAAATCTATGGCAAAACCAAACAAAATCAATTGAATTAACGGAATGCCTATCATCATGGCAAAAGTAGCCTTATCACGGCGCATTTGCATGAACTCTTTCTTCATCACTGCCAGCAATCTCGACCATGAAAAAAAATTATTCATTCTTTTTTTGCCCCAGTGCAATAAATGCATCCTCCAAACTTGAAGGGATGACTTCATAGTCAAAAGAAGAACTTAAACACAGTTTTTTTAAACTGAGTTCTACCTTTTTTTCATCATAACAACAGACATGAAAATGTCGACCAAACCACGCTGCCTGAACAACACCGTCCATGCTCTTTAGTGAGTTTAATAATTCAGCCTTTAGGTCGCCACTGATTAAAAAGGTAATAAGCCTTGTTGACTCAATAACTTGAGCCACATTTCCTTGAGCAATAACTTCGCCATTAGACAAATAAGCTAGACGATGGCAACGCTCGGCTTCATCCATATAATGTGTCGACATTAAAGTAGTCACACCTCGCAAGCTTAATTGATGTATCAAATCCCAAAAATCTCGACGCGCCAAAGGATCTATGCCAGCAGTAGGCTCATCTAATAATAAAAGTTTAGGTTGGTGAATCAAACAACAAGCCAATGCCAATCGCTGTTTCCAACCTCCAGATAATTCAGAAGCAAGCTGCTTGGCACGAGGTGTCAGACTTAACTCATCCATCACATCAATTATTATTTGATGAGCATCTTTAATATCATAAATTTGAGCAATAAATTGTAAATTTTCTAAAACTGTAAGTTCTTGATATAAACTAAATTTCTGCGGCATATAGCCCACATTTCTTTTAATCAATGATGATTGTGTTAAAACATCATAACCAATACAAGTTCCTTCACCAGCATCAGGGGTAAGTAACCCACAAATCAGACGAATCGAGGTGGTTTTCCCGCTGCCATTCGCACCCAAAAACCCAAAAATTTCACCTTGGTTAACTTGAATATTTAAGCCATTGACAACAGGTTTTCCAGCAAAGGATTTCACTATATTTTTTACATCAATGGCCATTGGTTTTATCATGGCCGAATCAAAATTGGTTGACCCAAGATAAATCGCTCATCTAAGTCCGGATGAGCTCGAACGCGAAAAACCAGTTCATCTTGATGTTCTTGGGTATATAAAACAGGTGGCATATATTCTGCCGTTTGGGAAATATAGTTAATATGAGCACCATGCCATATTTTTTCACCATAATATTGAAAAGCTATTTCTTGATCAAACTTAAAATCATGAATATCCTTGGCGGAAACAAAGAATTCAATATAATTGTTTTCAGGTAAAACCACACTCATTACTGGTTTATTAGCGGGGATTAATTCACCAATTGAGTAAAAAATATCAAAGACATAGCCATCTTTTGGAGCTGAAGCTTTTTTATGAGCCAGGTCCCATTCAATTTCCTGCATACGAAACTGAGCGGCCATCATCGCCTCGCCTTGGGCTTGAATTTGATAACGTCTTGCACCCATGTGAGCTAATTTAAGGTTTTCTTGCAATTGTTTTTTTTGAAACTGCAGTTCTTCCAAAGATTTTTGTTGTGTGTACACGGTATCCGGATCGACAAATTGTTTTTGTTGTAATTTTAACAATCTAGTTAAATGCATGTTGGTTTTGGAAATATTGGCATTGATCTGCTCAATTTGATATTCAATAGCAGCAATTTCTGGAGAGCGTTTAGGGCGCTTCAAATCAACATATATCTTTTTAGCTTGCAAATATTGAGCATTAGCAGCTTGATATTGAGCCTGATCCGGCATGCTATCCAATTCATAAAGAATTTGTTTCTTTCTGAAGGATTGCCCCTTTTCAACGAATTTTTTATTAAAGTAACCTTGTGTCGGAGAAGATATATAAAGATAAAGGGTATCGGTATAACCAGAATAACTTCGTTTGGTTTTCCACTGACAAGCAGAAAACACGCTCAAAGCAATCATAATCAACAATAGAAATGCGCGTTTAAACAAAAACAAAGTCCAATAATCGACAATCTTTTTAGTCTAAAGTTGAATTCAAATAAAAACAAGATCTAAAAACTTAATGTATAAGAACATTTAGAATATAAATCGTTTTAATTCCGCTTTCAACGACCGCCAATTCGGCATAACCTCCTCCATTAATTGATAAAATTGAGGTCCATGATGATGTTCTTGAATATGGCAAAGCTCATGTAAAATTACATAATCAATCAGTTCCGTTTTTGCCTTGATTAAATGAATATTTAAAGAAATATTTCCCAAACTCGAGCAGCTTCCATAGCGAGAAGTCATAAATCGATATTTAAGTTTAGGCATACTTTTCACCCAAGGAGTCAGTTTCATACAGCTTAGAACACGTGATGGAAATAATACATGCGCTTGTCTTTGATAAAAACCATGCAGTTGTTCTTTAACTATTTGACTGTCGAATCTTTGGCTATAAATATTTAATTGATGATTATCGAGAACAACATCTGATTTTGAATGACAGATAATAAGATTGAGTGGGTAATGAACTCCTAAAAAAGCATGTTTCTCACCTTGCTGAAAATATAAGGGTTCTATTGATTGATAGTGTTTTCTAATCCATGGACCTGCAGCAGCTAGAAATGTCTCAATAATACGTATAGACATATATAACGGAGCATTTAAAACAACACCTTGATATGGATGAACTTTAATCGATAGACGTTTAAAATGCTTTTTTCTTTGAATATGAATAGGAATGTCATCAATGATAATTTCATCATTTTGATTGAGCGGCATGAATTTGAAACCTTAATAAAAAATTTTATTTTAACGTTTAGTTAAAAGAATTTAAATTAGTTGGCTCAAGAATTTAGAAAATAAAAAGGAGAATATAAAGAGAAAAAACTTGGCGATGACCTACTTTCACATGGGGAAACCCCACACTATCATCGGCGCATGTTTGTTTCACTTCTGAGTTCGAGATGGATTCAGGTGGTACCAAACCGCTTTAGTCGCCAAGAAAAAGGATAAAAACAGTAAAAAAAAGAGCCTGGCGATGACCTACTTTCACATGGGGAAACCCCACACTATC
>CAZNFJ010000006.1:0-56873 GCA_964572685.1 uncultured Legionellaceae bacterium | reverse complement strand
GGCTTTCTTCTTTTCTAGGCCTTCCTGAATTTACAGAAACTTTGAGACACTAACCCTTCCTAATATTAAATCGTATGACTTAATTTCTTTGGAATCTCCTCATTAAAATGCTTTTTAATTAAGTTTGAGAAAGATATAGCATATTTTTCAACATGACTATGATCAGTATGTGCTAGAAGAAATAGTTGATTAACATATTCCGTATGAAAATTTTTCCATTTTTTTTCATATTGCATTTTCATTTTAAAAATAAACTCCTCTCTGAAGGCCTCATCTAAATCCATGACTTTAAAATAATTTAAATGGTTTTCATTGTTTTTGGACAAAACCTCTTTCCATGAATAGCGCAAGTTAAAAAAATCTTCTACAGACAATAAATCCAAATATCGCTTCCAATATATTTTAATTTCATCATGCCAATGTTTTTTTATTTGATAATGGGTCAATAAATTAACTTCTTTGTGTATTCCCAAATGTTTTAAAACATAATGGTGAAAATGCTCAATCGGCCCAGGCATATCTGCCTTTAAATTATCATGCTCTTGACCAAAAAATTGAAATTTTATGCGTGTATGATTACGATTACGATAAATTTGTGCGATATCATGAAAAAACTGTGTCTCTTGATGATTCATTTTCGCACGTGACCACAATAACAATAGCATTTCTCTATAGTGCGATTGCTGAAAAACGTGATGATGTTTTAACGATGTCGTATCAGCAGCTAACCAAGGATTGTGATATTGCATGAGACGCCAAACGGTATGATAAGAGTTCTGATAGTACGCTCGATACATTTGTTCTTGCAAATGAGGATAAACTTCTAGAATCAACTTAAAATCATCCCAATCCAATGGTAAATGAATAACTTGACCTGCATGGACAACATGAGCTTGATTTTTTTGATATAAATCCATGATTTCTGTCTTAAAAATTTTCAATTGATTTTTAAGATGGTTTTTTGCACTAGATTTTAAAAAAGTTACTTTTAAATCATCAAAAAAATTTTCATCGTGCACAATCAAAGAAAAATAAGGATTGGTTTGCCCGAAATGATCTTTTTTATATTTTGATAATCCTTCCACATTAACCCCTAATTCTTCCAAAATACCACTGACAATCGGCAGATCAAAAAAATAATGCACCATATTCATTTCAAGCGATAAATCCAAAAGATACAAAGAAGACACCAATAGACTTAAACTTACAGGCAACAAAAACCATAAAGATTTTAAATAATATGCAATGCCAATACTTTCGAGTAAAGAATGGGAAAACATCATGCCATAAAAGCAAAAACCGATATATAAAAGCCTTGAAAATACTAATAATGGCAAGGATTGTTGCGTTAGAAAACAGATAAGGCCTAAAGCCAATAATTCAGCTAGAAAATTTTTATAAAGTAAGAAATGGAGATCTTGGGGCAAAAGCTGAATTAAAATTTCCGCATTGATTTTGGTGATAATAAAATGCATCGCCGTGATTGTGAATGACCAATCCAAAAATGATTGATAGTTACAAAAGGCATGTCCTAAAAAAAACCCCAAAACCAAACGAAAGTATTGTAAAGCATACTCATAAAGTTCCTCACTGAACTCCGTATAAAGTGGTATAAATTTATCAAAATGAGTTTGAGACATCCGTTGTCAACCAATTAATTAAAAATTAACTTTATTTTATCTTAAAAATTTGTTCAAATAAAAATTATATTCTAGACAATTTACAAAAATTGATTAAAATCAGTTTTTGTTTTCAAACCACCTAATAATCACGTGAATAATAATAGCAAGCAAACTCATGAAACACAGCCAGGTGACTTTCGACGTGCTCTTAAAGCTCGACATATTCAATTAATCTCATTAGGTGGTATTATCGGGTCCGGTTATTTTCTTGGCTCAGGTGCTTTGATACACCAAATTGGACCTGCAATTTGTCTGGCTTATATTCTTACCGGCCTCATTATATTAGTCACCATGCAATGTTTAGGTGAATTAGCCGTTTCAATGCCCGTAGGTGGCTCATTTATTAATTATACCGCAGATTTTATTTCACCAACATTGGCCTGTGGCGTTGGATGGGCATATTGGATCAGTTGGGCCGTTTATATTCCAGCAGAATGCCTTGCAGGCGGTATTATCATGGAATTTTTTACTCATATTAGCGGTTATATATGGGCATTACTATTTGGCTGCATCATCACTTATATCAATACGGCTAAAGTGGGGACTTTTGGCGAAATTGAATTTTGGTTGTCCTTAATTAAAATTCTTTGTTTGATTTTATTTTGTATAGTAGCACTCATGATATTTTTTAATATCATTCCCAATGGTACACATCATATATTAAAAGCTAAGTTCATTAGTGGGCAAGGCGGTTTTTTTCCCAATGGCTGGTTGCCGTTTTTTTCTGGCATGGTTTTATTACTTGTCAACTATCAAGGTTCAGAAATTATTGGACTGACTGCTGGCGAATCCATTGATCCGGCAAGAATGATTCCCCATGCTATCAGAAGTGTCACTTTTCGAATTCTACTAATTTATATCTTTCCCGTTTTATGCTTAGTACTGATTTTTCCTTGGTATCAAGCCAATACCAATAACTCCGTTTTTGCTGATGCATTTAAAATGTATCATTTAAATTCTTTAGCAAGTGTCATCAGTTTTGTCACCCTTGCTGCAGCCATATCTTCATCGAATTCAGGCATTTATAGTACCATTCGCACCCTGAATGCCCTAGCTAGACTTGGAATGGCCCCCAAAGCTTTTGCAAAACTCAATCAAAATGCAGTACCACATTACGCCGCCATTGCCACCATGTTATCGATTTGGGGTTTGCTTGCCCTCAGTTTTTTCTTTGGGCGCTCTAAACTTTATATTGCATTATTATTGGTTTCTGGTTTTACAGGGACTTACTCCTGGATTGCTTTATGTTGGGCACAAATAAATTTTAGAAAAATCATCATTGCACGCGGATACACGCCCGAACAATTAAAATACAAAGCCCCCGGGTCCGCGATTAACCCCATCATCGCAATAGTGAGCATGGTTATTTTTTTGATTCTTCTTGCTACGAACCATGAAATAGAATACATGGTAGCATTTTATATTGGTTGTTTATGCCTGATTATTCCAACCGTTGGCTACTATTTTTTAAAGTTCTCAAAAGACAAAAATAAAAAGTGGACATCCAGTTCGTTGGATGATTTCAACGCATTATTTCCTGAAAAAAATTAAAATGATTAGCTTAGATGTTAAAAAACAATTACAATGTTTTAGTTGTTTACTTTAAGAGAAGAATTATACCATGTACTCAAAATTTGAAGATACCCTTCCAGATATTCAAAAAAATTGGAAAGAAAGCTGGTTTAAGTATCTATTTCATTTTACCAATCTTACTCAAATTTTAAATGCGCCCAAAGCACCCAACGCAATTGAGTTTCTAACGGCTTATCTAAATAGCTGGTGGATTACCCGATATTATTTCCAGTATTTTATCGAACCCAAACTTCAAAAAAACTTTCATACGCACATATCTCAGTTTTTAGAAATTAAATCTATACTTATTGCGCATGACTTATATGACCAAGAAAAATTTGTTCTCATTTTAGCATTAAAAAATAACTTAGAATTTATTGAAGGATTAAGAGAACTAGCTAACAGCAAAATACTCAATCCTCAAACTTATGAAGCATTATTTAATACGTTTTTTTCTAATGAAACAAATCTTGAAAATGAATCTTATCCAGAAAATTCTAATGAAATTGCTATTGCACAAGAGTTATTTACCAGTGCTGAATTTAATGACTCAGATTCTGAAGATGAACATTCAAAAGTCAAGCCCATTCGAGAACAATTAGAATCGATACCAGAAGAAGAATCCTCCTTGGAATCACTAAAATCTCCTGAAAATAAATATTTCAGTTTTTTTGATAATTCTAGTGACACTAGTTCTTTACCATCAAGCACTCGTTCAAACTCACCAATATAAGAGATATTCAAATCTTAAAGTTCTCAATCGTGCGATCGAGAACTTTTTCTTCTTTCTCGGAATGTTTCAATGTAAACATAAAACACTGGAATCATAAATAGTGTTAAAAAAGTCGCCAACAACATGCCGAATAATACCGTTGTTCCAACCGATTGACGGCTCATAGCACCCGCACCATTAGCAATCACCAAAGGAATCACGCCAAAGATAAAGGCAAAAGCTGTCATTAATATGGGGCGCAAACGCAAAATAGCCGCCTTAATAATCGCATCCACAATACCCGTATCATGCTTTTCTTGTTCTTCCTTGGCAAATTCAACAATCAAGATAGCATTTTTAGCAGCCAAACCAATTAATAATATCAAACCCACCTGTCCAAAAACATCGAGTGGTAATTGACGTATCCATAAACCAAGCATAGCCCCTAAAATTGCCAACGGGGTGACCATTAAAATCATAAATGGCATGGACCAACTTTCATACAAGGCTGACAAGAACAAGAATACAAAAATGAGACATAAGGCAAAGACCAACAGCGCGATGTTCCCGGCCTTAATTTGCGCATCAACAATTCCAATCCACGCTTTTTCCATCCCTTTTGGCAATACTTTTTGACAAATTTTATCAATTAATTGAATGGCTTCACCCGTTGATACATTCTGATTAACTGCACCTAAAATCATCGCAGAAGTGTATAAATTATAATGTGGTATGTTGTAGGCATTTTTTTTATAAGATATTTGAGTAAATGCCGAAACAGGCACCATATCACCTGTTTCATTGCGAACATAAACACGTTCGAGATCATCTTGTTTCAAGCGAAGATTGGGTTTTGATTGAATCATGACCCTCAACACTTGTCCAAAATTAGTAAAATTATTCACAAAGTATGCGCCAAAATAAGCTTGCAAAGTTTGATTAATGGCGTTGATACTCACTTTTAATGCCTTGGCTTTGTTTCTATCAATATCTAAATACAAAGCAGGGCTTTTCAAAGAAAAATTTGAAGTGATGTAAGCAATTCCCTTTTCATGACGACTTTCCTTCACCAGTGATTGAACTGCTTCATAAAGTTTCTCAGTGCCTTGATAGTTTTTATCTTCAATCACAAATTGAAATCCGCCAACAGTTGATAAACCAGGAATGGAGGGTGCATTCATCACAGTTATTTGCGCTTCAGGAATCGTTGATAATTGCTGTTGTAAACTTTTGGCAATTCTAAAGGAGCTTAAGTTGTTTTTAGAACGCTCTTCCCAGGGTTTTAAAATCGTAAAAATAACCCCATTATTGGGTTGGTTGATTTGATCGACAACATTTAATCCCATGATTTCAACGGCATCACTCACACCATCGGTTTTTTTGAGTGTTTGATAAATTTGAGAGAATATTTGTTCCATAGAATAGACGTTATAACCATCAGGTTTTGAAACATTGATGATCAAATAGCCCTGATCTTCTTCGGGTAAAAATGCCTTTGGAATTTGGCTCACCAAAATGAACATCAAAACAATGAGACCTGCAAAAATCATCAGCATTTTTGCCTTATGTAGCAAGACCCAATCCAATTTATTTCGATACCACTGTATTAATTTTTTGAAGGACCTTTCAAATACATAACGCCAGCCATCATGATGTTCTTGTACCTGACGTGCCTTGAGCAACATTCCACAAAGTGCAGGACTTAAGGTTAATGAGTTAATGCCTGAAAGACCCACTGAAAAAGCAATCGCAAGTGCAAATTGATTATACAACATGCCAGTTATTCCGGGAATAAAGGCAACCGGCACAAAGACGGCCAATAATATTAAAGTCGTGGCGATGATGGGGCCTTTAACCTCTTCGGTCGCTAAAAGGGTTGCTTTTTTGATATCGGTGATACCTTCCTCAATCTTGCGCTCAACATTCTCAACAACTACAATGGCATCATCTACTACCAAGCCAATCGCTAATACCAATCCCAGCAAACTTAAGGTATTGATCGAAAAACCAAACATGGCAAAGAAAATGAAGGTTCCAATTAAAGAAACCGGGATGGCAATACAAGGAATCAAGGTGGTTCGGAAATTTTGTAAAAAAACATAAACAACCAAGAAAACCAAAACCATTGCTTCCAATAAAGTAATAAGTACTTCTTTTAAAGATTCTTTTACAAACAAGGTGGTATCATAAACAATGGAATAATCCATACCTGGAGGAAACTGCTTTTTCAAAACTTGCATTTCCTGATGAATATGTTTAGCAATATCAACGGCATTGGATCCTGGATATTGGTATATACCCACTGTGGCTGTTGGTCCTTCATTCAATTTTGAAGCTGTATCATAATTTTGCGCACCCAATTCCACCCGAGCGACATCTTTAACACGAACCATTTTGCCATCATCGCTGGTCTTTAAAATAATTTCTTCATACTGTTTTGGATGTTTTAATAATCCCTGGCTAATTAGTTGAATTTGATAGGGGTTTTTCTCTGCACTTGGGGGCTGAGCTAAAATACCAAAAGCCGACTGTTGGTTTTGTTCTTTAATAGCATTAATCACATCTTCAGGCATCAGTTTTAAACTTGCCATTTTGTCCGGATCGAGCCAAATACGAATGGCATACTGTAATAAACCATAATTTTTCACGTCACCAACGCCATAAATTCTTTTTAAAACAGGTACAATATTGATTTCTGCGTAGTTACTTAAAAACTTACTATCATACTGTTTATTATTGGAAATCAAATTCACCACCAGTACCATATTTTTAGAAACTTTTTGGACGGTAATCCCTGTTTGGTTTACAAATTGAGGCAATTTGGCTGTGGTATTGGATACATTAGCAAAAACATCTGAAGAAGCAACACTAATATTATAACCTGGTAAAAAGTTTATCGTTATCATTGAGTAACCTAAATTATTACTGGATGAGCTCATATAGGTCATGCCATGAACCCCATTAATGGCTCGTTCCAGAGGGGTTGTCACTGAATCAGAAACCGTTTGTGAATCAGCGCCGATATACTGGGTGTTCACCTGGATTTGTGGTGGGACAATATCCGGAAACTGTGCAATAGGTAAGGTGGCAAGACATAATAAACCGACAAATACCATTAAAATAGCAATGACCATCGCAAATATTGGTCTTTTAATAAAAAAATCAATCATTATACTTTACTCATCAAAGGTTTAACCAAACTGCCTTCCTTCAGAGGAAGATTTTGGTCGATAATAAGACTATCACCTTTTTCAATACCCGCTTCAATAATGACCTTATCTTTAATCATTGCTCCCGTTTTAACCACACGCCACTGAACTTTGTGATGAGAATCAACAACCATCACTTGCTGAATCCCTTGAATATCAGTAATAAAAGCATTGGGAATCAATGTAAAAACATGCTTGGGATCGAGTGTGACTTTAACTTTGACATATAGATCAGGACGTAACAATAATTGTTCATTGATAATGGTGGTACGAAGCAATAATGTGGAGGTATTGATATTCATCATATTATCATAAAAATCCACCACCCCTTTCCATTTTAATTTTTTAAACTTTGGTAACGTCACTTCAACTGGAAAAGGCTTATTAGCTTTGTATTTTACAAATTCATAGATATCGGATGTTGAAGGATTGAATTCAACTCGCAAAGGATCCAATTGCACCAAAGTGACCAATTCGGTTTTATTCGCACCGCTCACCAGGTTTCCAACATCCACATAAGCCTTACCGACTTGTCCGGCCATTGGAGCAAATACAGAACAATAGCTTAAATTAAGAGCGGCCTGATCATATTGACCCTGAGCGCTATCAACTTGCCCCAATGCTTCAAGATATTTAGCGTATTGTCCATCGTATTGAGATTTGGAAATATTTTGATGAGTCACCAGTTGCTGATAACGTTTGTATTGTACCTCTTCAAAGGCCAAATTAGCTTTAGCTTGTTCTAAGGCTCCTTTTGCTGATAAAAGTTGCGCTTGAAATGGTTTTTTATCAATGGTAAACAGCACTTCATTTTGTTTAACAAAATCACCTTCATTGAATAGACGCCTTTCCAAAAATCCTTCTACACGCGCTCTCAAGGTAACTTTTCGAACCGGTTTCAATAAACCAATGAATTCTTTTTGATAAGGAGCAATGTAAGAACGAATGGGTAAAACTTTCACTTCATTGTCATTAGATGAGCGAGATTTCCAATCGCAACTACACAATAGAAAACCGACAAAAGCATATGTAATAAGTAAATAAGACCTCATAAAACTTCACAAAATCCCTGTTCAGTTTAAGCTTTTAATAATATAACATCAAAATGGATTGTCTTCATCAATAAAGTAATGATTTAAACTAAATTTTTCTGATAAATGCTCACCTAAAAACCGAATGCCATCTTTTTCGGTTGCATGGTGCCCTGCGGCAAAAAAATTAACTTTTGACTCTTTGGCTAAGTGATAACTACGTTCTGAATACTCACCAGTAATAAAAGCATCAATCCCTTTTGCAATTGCTTGTTCAAAATAATCTTGCGCAGCACCTGTACACCAGGCTATACGCTGAATAGGATTTTCTGTTGTGATCACGGCCTGCACTTGTGGACCATAGACCATTTTAAGTTGTTTCAGAAAGTTGGAGGGAGCGGAATCATTTTTTAAATCACCAAACCATAATAAATTAGAAATTTCGCTCACATCCGCACCTATGCGCTGTCCCATGCTGGCATTGTTTCCAAAGGATTCATAGGCGTCTAAGGGTAAATGATAAGCGAATAAGTTCATCTCATGTAACAGTAAAGAGGCTATGCGCGTTTTTTTCATTCCCCTAATGACCGAATTCTCGCCTTTCCAGAAATAGCCATGATGCACCAATAATGCATCTGCTTCTAACTCAATTGCTTTTTGGATGACTTCAAGTGATGCAGTTACTGCCGTTGCAATTTTTTGAATAAAAGGTTTACCTTCAATTTGTATACCATTTGGTGCATAATCATTAAAAAGTGGCACCTGAAGTAAATCATTGAGGTAAGCCTCTAATTCAAAATGATTCATTAATCACACCGTTTTATTTCAGCGCCCAGTGCTCGTAATTTTTCTTCGATGCGTTCATAGCCCCTATCAACATGATAAACTCTTTCAATCAAGGTCTCCCCTTCTGCTGCTAATGCTGCTAAAACTAGACCTGCTGAAGCTCGTAAATCGGTTGCCATGACAGGAGCTCCTGATAATTTCTCTACGCCCGTGACCATAGCTGAATTTCCATTAATTCGAATTTGTGCTCCCATTCTTTGCAATTCACTCACATGCATAAAACGGTTTTCAAAAATATTTTCGATAATGGTTGCAGTACCCTCAGCGATACAATTCAAAGCCATTAATTGTGCTTGCATATCGGTGGGAAGTCCCGGATATGGTGAAGTAGAAATATCAATAGAACGAGGTCTTTGGCCATGCATATCCAGCGAAACCCAATCTTCACCCAACTGGATAGTCGCGCCTGCTTCTTCTAATTTACATAAAGTAGAAAGCAATTGATCGGGTCGTACTTTTAGTAAAACAACACTTCCGCGAGTAATAGCTGCTGCGGTCAAATACGTACCTGCTTCAATTCTATCTGGTAATACTTGATAAGTGGTACCATGAAGACGCTCAACACCTTCAATTTCAATGGTATGCGTTCCAGCACCTTTGATTGAAGCACCCATTTGAATCAGCATATTCGCCAAATCAACCACTTCAGGTTCTTTTGCAGCATTTTTAATCAAGGTTTTACCTGAAGCCAAAGTAGCCGCCATCATGATATTTTCAGTGCCTGTTACGGTGACGGTATCAAAAACAATGGTTTTACCTTGCAAGCGCCCTTCAGGGACACTGGCATAAATATAACCATTTTTCACATCAATTTTTGCCCCCATGGCTTTTAGGGCTTTCAAATGAAAATCAACCGGACGAGCACCAATTGCACATCCACCGGGTAACGAAACTTCCGCATAACCATGTCGTGCCAATAATGGACCTAACACTAAAATTGAGGCTCGCATGGTTTTCACCAAATCATAAGGTGCAACCAGTTCTTTAACTGAATTACTATCAATTTGAATATTGAGCTGTTCATCTACAATAATCTGAGCACCCAACTGACCAAGCAATTCAATCATGGTCGTGACATCTCTTAAATGTGGCACATTGGTGATAGTCACTTGCTCTTCGGCCAATAGTGAGGCAGCCAATATTGGAAGAGCTGCATTTTTAGCTCCTGATATCAATACCTCACCTTGAAGAGGTCGACCGCCGATGATATTTAATTTATTCATTTTTTATCCCATTCAGTTGGCGTATAGGCCTTAATTTCGACTGCATGTAAAGAGCCATCCGCGATATAATCTTTTAAAAACTGATAAATGTAGCGTTGCCGAGCCAGCGTATTTTTACCTTCAAAAATCAAGGACGCACAATGTATCTGAAAATGATAACCATCACCCTCAATTTCTAAAGCATGCCAATTGGCATGTGGACTTAAAATTTCTCTTATCTTTTCACTATTCATCTGATTTTTCCAACAAACCTTCTAATTCATAAAAGCCAATCATTTGCATGATTTGATCAGAACATTTTAGAATCAAATTCTTCTTCAAATTCACATGCGTAATACGCTTTAATTCTACCAAGATTGCTACTCCTGCGCTATCAATATAATCGATTCTTGATAAATCCAAGCTAATTTGTGAGTTTTTTTGTAGATAAAGCCATTTCTTGATCAACTTTAAAACCTTGTAGGCATTATCGAAAGTCAATTGTTTTTCTTGGAAATGAAATTTGTCAGTCATAATTATTAGTTCTTTTTATGCATTCTAGCGATAATCGAAGACAAGTTATCGTTTCTCAATGCTTGCCCGAATTGATTTCTAAAACTATTTAACAAACTCA
This sequence comes from uncultured Legionellaceae bacterium, assembly GCA_964572685.1. GTDB lineage: Bacteria > Pseudomonadota > Gammaproteobacteria > Legionellales > Legionellaceae > UBA2653. The sequence goes on along the minus strand of CAZNFJ010000006.1, from coordinate 45,985 downwards.
CACCCTCAACACTCAGATCGTAGACCTTCCAATCCCCCTGAGCCGTTTTCACCAAATGATAATTAATGGGTATGCGTTGTCCATTTGGGCGAGTGATCACCGATTGAATCTGGGCAAATTGCGGAACGCTGGAGGCCTTATAAGGCATAAACGTAACTTTTTCACCTGAGAAATTCGATAGAGGTTGTGCGTAAGTTCTTAAAACCAAGCGAGTGAATTCATGGGTAAATTGTGTTTTTTCTTGAGTAGAGGCTTTCATCCAGGCTTGGCGTCCTAATACTGAACGAGACATTCCTGTTGTATCAACATGAGGAATAAAATATCGGGTAATTGCCGCTTCAATAATTTGTGGTTGTGATTTCAGTTTAGTTTGATTCTTTTGTAAAACATGCAAAATCTCATCATTAATTCCTTTTAACATTGACAGAGGTGAATCGTCAGCAATGGCGAAAAAAGAGCAAAATCCTAGCATCAAACCTAAAAAATATTTCAACAACATATTTGTAACCCCCACTTTATTTTTGCGCATTAAATAATAATTGTCCGATCAAATTTTCCAAAATCATGGCATCTTGCGTTTTAGCAATCACATCTCCAGAGCGCAAATAAGCATGGCGAGGATCTGTTCCATCAAACCCAGGCATAATACTGATATAATTCGCCCCCAACAATCCTTCTGTTAATATTCGAGCACTGACATCTTCAATGGGAATCTGCTGATTTTGCAGTAAACGTAAAGTAACTTGAGCATTTAAATTACCAGGATTTAATGCAATGCCAGAAACCTCTCCGACCTTGACCCCTGAAATAGTAACCGGGGCGTGAACACGAAGACCGCCTATATCATTGAAATTCGCATAAACATCATAGGTATTTGCTCGTTTAATGGATTGACTGCCACTGACTTGAAACAATAAAAATAACACAGCAATTATTGAACTTATCATAAAGATGCCAACTGAAATATATATCCATTCTTGACGCTGTTTGGCCATTACCAATCTCCAATCATTAGTGCTGTTAAAATAAAATCACAACCCAACACACACAAAGCACCTAACACAACAGTTCGTGTTGTAGCCTGACTAATACCATTGGCGGTTGGTGTACAATTTAAACCTTGATATAAAGCAATCCATAATAATAAAAGCGCAAAAACAACACTTTTAATAACCCCATTTTTGACATCTACTTGCCAAGTAACAGCGTTTTGAGTATTTGACCAAAATGTGCCACTATCCAACATGAGTTGATGGGTTGCAAACCAATATCCGGCTAAAATAGCCATAGCACAAAAAATAAGTGTTAACAAGGGAAGTCCTATCATGCCAGACCAAAAACGAGGCATCATTACTCGACGAATCGGATCAATACCCATCATTTGCATTGAGGATAGTTGATCAGATGCTTTTAATAGACCAATTTCTGCTGTGAGAGCAGAACATGCGCGCCCAGAAAATAATAAAGCGGCAATCACCGGCCCCATTTCACGTAAAATACTTAAAGCAATCATCGGCCCCAATTGACTGAGTGCCCCAAATTTTTCAAGTGTATGATATCCCTGCAGAGCCAAGACCAGCCCAATAAAAACAGCAGAAACCACAATAATACCTAAAGATTGAACGCCCAAGGCATACAATTGTTTCAAAATATCTTTAAACATGCCGCGATAAAAAGGCGAACGAGTTAATGTTTGTATTAAAAAATAAGCAGCTTCACCTAAGGCAGATAAATATTGCAAAAACCAAAAACCAAAATTACGCAGAAACATTTGCATGAATCAAATCCTCAAAATATGAAACAGCTGGATAATGAAACGGCATATCTCCTTCCAATTGCCCTCGCATGAATTGACTAACTTTTTTATCTTGCGATTTAAAAAGATATTCAGGCTCGCCTTGAGCCACAATTTTTCCAGCTTCAAACATATAAACATAATCAGCAATTCGACAAACCTCTTCTACATCATGCGACACAATAATAGAGGTCATTTTTAAACAGGAATTAATATGTTTGATAAGTCGTAATAATACTTTCATGCTAATAGGGTCTTGTCCCGTAAATGGCTCATCATACAACATCAAGCCAGGGTCAATGGCCAATGAACGCGCAAGTGCCACACGTCGCGCCATTCCGCCAGATAACTCATGAGGCATCTTTTCATAAGCGCCACGAAGACCTACCATTTGAAGTTTCATCAATACAATGGTTCGTATCATCGATTCGGGTAAACGAGAATGTACACGGATGGGATAAGCAATATTTTCAAATACATCTAAATCGGTAAATAAGGCGTTACTTTGAAACATAAATCCCATTTCTTGTCGAATTTTTTGCATTTTGGATTCACTCACCGCAGTTAAATCCAAACCCTTATAAAAAATTGAACCTGAATCGGCTTCAATCAATCGACTAATCAACCGTAAAAATGATGTTTTACCACAACCGCTAGGACCTAATATGGCAATGATTTTTCCGGCAGGAATGGTCAGTGATAAATTTTTGAATACAAATTTACCTTGATAGGATAAGTTGAGATTTTTGACTTCGATGAGATTTTTAAGCATTCAACATCCCTTTTTATATAAAGTGCCTTGTTGGATCCTGGAACCTATCACCCAAACCTTCACTTATTGTTTCGTATGCGTTCTTATTCTATAATGGCTTATACAAAAAAACCATGTTGATGAGTCTTTTACTTTAGCAAATGATGGTCATGAAAGAAATATGAATTTTATAAATATTGCATTAAAAGTTTTAGAAATTGAGTCTCAAGCACTGTCAAACCTTCATCAACATATCGATGAACAGTTTCAATCGGCTTGTGAAATTTTACTGCAATGCGCTGGAAAAGTTATTGTAACCGGAATTGGTAAGTCCGGCCTTATCGGCAAAAAAATTGCAGCGACCCTTTCTAGTACAGGAACACCAGCAATTTTTTTACATCCCACAGAAGCATCTCACGGTGATTTTGGACTTGTTCAAGCGACCGATGTCGTGATTGCATTGTCGCACTCCGGCAATACCGAAGAACTTTGTAAATTATTACCTGCCATTAAAAAAAGACATGTGCCCATTATCTGTATCACCAGCCATGCCAATTCTACACTGGCGAAGGCATCCGCCGCTCATTTAACCTATGGTGAAATTGCAGAAGCATGTCCTCTTGGTTTAGCACCCACCACAAGCACGACTTTGTCTCTGGTTTTAGGAGACGCTTTGGCAGTCGCATTACTGCATGCTAAAAAATTTGATGAAGCTAATTTTGCTTTCAATCATCCAGGTGGCAGTCTCGGTCAAAAATTTATTCTAAGCATGGAACTAGCTCATACCAAAAACCAATTACCCATCGTCTCTGAAAATAGCTCATTTCAAGACTGTTTATGGGAAGTAACTCGTCAAAAATTAGGAATGGCTTGTGTTGTCAATGACCAACAACAACTTGTCGGCGTTGTCACGGATGGCGATATTCGACGTTGCTTAATGACCAAAGCTGATATTTATCAAATTAAAACTGGTGATATCATGAATACAAACCCCAAAACCATGGCAGAAGATTCTTTAGCCATGGACGCATTGAAAGTCATGAACACCCTAAGTATCACAAGCCTTATCATCACCAACGCACAACAAGTACCCGTTGGCGTTTTACATATTCATGACTTGCTGAAAGCAAGATTCCCTAACCTTGGAGAACATAATGAATCATCATCTTGAAAAAGCCAAACATATTCGTTGTCTGGTGCTGGATTTAGATGGGGTACTCACTGATGGCGGAATTTATCTGGATGAAAATAAAAAAGAAATTCGACGATTCAATATTCAAGATGGATTTGGCATCAAGTTATTAAAAGCCATTGGCATCGAAGTTGCCATTATCACCGGTAGTAAAAACGACATCATTTCTCACCGAATGGAACAATTGGGGATTGAACATTATTACACCCAGCATATTCATAAGCTGAGTGCTTTCGAAGATTTAAAAAGCAAACTCAATTTATCCAATAATCAAATTGCCTATATGGGTGACGATTATCAAGATATCGTGTTACTTAAGCGTGTAGGATTAAGCTTTGCTCCAAGTAATGCCATTGAATCGGTGAAAAAAGTTGTGGATATCTGTACACGTGCACACGGCGGTCAAGGCGCTGTACGCGAGGTATGCGAATTCTTTTTTGAAGCCCTAGATAAAACCCAAGATATTATTAACTACTTTGAAAATCACCCATGCCACACTTTAGAAAAAGTCTATTAATCGTTTTTATTTTAAGCAATCTCTTGTGGCTGGTAAGCAAGCAATGGTCTTTTCTAAAAAAAACGACTATTACGCCTCCTCATCAGATCAAATACAATGCACTTTTCAAACAAGTTCACTGGTCTGAATATGATGCACAAGGCATGATCACGCATCGCTTTTATGCGCCGATGGTCAAAAATATATCCAATGAAAAAAATATCATTTATGCTCCAAACATTGAATTACATACCGATAAGGATTCCTGGGTTATTCAAGCGATGTATGCCAAAACCATCAAAGGCTATGATAGTATTGAATTGCACAAAAATGTCAGAATTAGACATGATGATGAAAAGCAATCGCTTCCCTCTTATCTCATCACGGAACAACTCACCTACTTTCCAAAGACTCAACAGGCCTTCACAAAAAAAAAGGTAACCTTTAATCAGGGAGAAAATATTATTCATTCTAAAGGCATGCAAGCTGACTTTGCTAACTGCGCCCATATAAAGCTTGGAAAAGTAAAAGGTACTTATCATCCAAGCCCCCAATCCCCCATTGGTTAAATAAAAAAAATATCCAGCTATTCCACATAGTTCTTCCCTTCGAAGCGGATTATTTGATAGAATTTAAACAATTATGTGCGCATGAGAATTGCTATGCAGTTTTGGTTACTTTTTTTATTGGGGTTTACATGTTCCTGCTGGTCTCTTGGTATTGACCAACAACAACCCATACATTTTTCTGCTGGTGAAATCGAGTGGGACCATTCTCAATCGCAAGGTTTATTTAAAAATCAAGTTCACTTTCAACAAGGTTCAACTCGCCTTGACGCATCCAGTGGTCGTTCTGAAGGCGATACACAACACCAATTTAAAAAAATTATCATGTATGGTGATAAAGAAAAACAAGCACACTTTGTCACTTTGCCCAATCCCAAAGATTCTCTTGTCAATGCGTATGCGGATAAAATGATTTATTTACCTTTAAAAAAAGTTATCGTTTTAAAAGGGCATGTGCATGTGATTCAAGGTCGCTATGATTTTTCAGCACCTTATGTACGCTACAATACCGAACTCAAAAAACTCATCACAAAAAAAACAAATACTCAACAAACCACCATCACTATCCAACCTGAGACCCCATCATGAATCATGTTCTAGTCGCTCAACATCTTCAAAAATCTTTCAAAAAAAGAACTGTTGTTGCAGATGTTACCATTGAGCTTCGAAGTGGCGAATGTGTTGGTTTATTAGGTCCTAATGGAGCAGGTAAAACGACAAGCTTTTATATGATTGTCGGTCTTCAAGCCTGTGATAAAGGCCAAATTATCCTGGATGGTATCGATATTAGTAAAAAAGCGATTGATGAACGTTCTCGCCTTGGAATTGGTTATCTCCCACAAGAAGCATCTGTATTCCGTAAATTATCTGTAGAAGATAATATCATGGCAATTTTAGAGCTTCAAAAAAATCTAACTCATCAAGAAAAATCCAATAAATTAGAATCATTATTATCAGACTTTAGCTTACATCATATCCGAAAAAATCTCGGAATGAGTCTATCGGGTGGTGAAAGAAGACGAGTAGAAATAGCCAGAGCCTTAGCATCATCACCCAAATTCATGTTTTTAGATGAACCCTTTGCAGGAGTGGATCCCATCTCCGTTGGCGATATCAAACAAATTATTCGTCAACTTTGTCAAAAAAACATTGGTGTTTTGATAACAGATCATAATGTCCGAGAAACATTAGATATTTGTCAGCGTGCTTATATTGTCAATAAAGGACATATTCTCTGTCATGGAAAACCTTCAGATATTCTTGAAAATGAAGAAGTAAGAGCTGTATATTTAGGACAGGAATTTTCGATTTAATAAACAAAGGATTATATCATTATGCCCATTAGTGTTTTCGATTTATTTTCCATTGGAATTGGGCCATCGAGCTCGCATACCGTAGGTCCCATGATTGCAGCTAAACAATTCGTGGATAATCTTGAAGAAAAAAAATTATTACCGAAAACTGCTCGTATCGAAGTAAGACTTTTCGGATCATTGGCGTTAACGGGAAAAGGACATGCCACTGATTTAGCAATCCTCAATGGGCTATCTGGTTTTTTACCTGATACAGTGATTCCTGAAAATATCAAGCCTCTCGCGCAACACATTCAAAGTGAGCATAAACTTTTGGTTAATCAAAAACATCTCATCACATTTGATGTTCAAGAAGATCTCATTTTTCTACAGAAGGAATTTCTACCCAAACATAGCAATGGCATGTGTTTTTATGCCTATGATCATCAACAAAATGAACTTCTTCAAGAAACCATTTATTCTATTGGCGGTGGATTTATTGTCACCGATGCCGAATATCTGCAACCGACAACGGATAAACCATTTGGTCCTTATCAATTCAATAGCGCCAAAGAACTCATCGATATTTGCGAACGTGAAAATATCACCATTTCAGAGCTGATGATGCAAAATGAGCTCACCTGGGCCTCGCGACAAGATATAGAAAATGGCATTTTAAAAATTGCTCAAGTGATGCAAAGCTGTATTGAATCCGGTTGTCATCATGATGGTATTCTACCTGGTGGACTAAACGTCAAGCGCAGAGCACCTGATTTATACCGAAAATTGATAGAAAACAAGGGCGTTAAAAGTCGCTATGAAGAATCCGATGTTCTTAATCGCTTAAACCTTTATGCCATGGCTGTTAATGAAGAAAATGCAGCAGGTGGTCGTATTGTAACAGCACCGACCAATGGTGCTGCAGGCATCATTCCAGCTGTTCTCAAATATCTTGAAGATGCACACGGAAAACACACCAAAGAAGATATCGTCAACTATTTTCTTACAGCAACAGCCATAGGCATTCTATACAAAAAAAATGCTTCCATATCAGGTGCTGAAGTGGGTTGCCAAGGGGAAGTAGGTGTTGCATCATCAATGGCTGCAGCTGGAATCACGGCAGTATTGGGTGGTAATATTTACCAAATTGAAAATGCGGCAGAAATTGCCATGGAGCATCATTTGGGGATGACCTGCGATCCTGTGATGGGGTTGGTACAAATTCCTTGTATTGAACGAAATGCGATGGGGGCGGTGAAGGCTGTCAATGCCAGCCGAATGGCTCTCATCGGTGATGGACAGCACCATATCTCCCTTGACAAAGTGATTGCAACCATGAAACAAACGGGAATGGATATGCAAACCATTTACAAAGAGACGTCGCTCGGCGGACTAGCCGCCGCAGTTAATCACATTGAATGTTAATTCGCGCTCGTTTGGCTTTAAAGATATCAGTATTGGATGAATTACGTTCTGCTGAAGTGAAAAAACCGAGCCTATCCATTGGCATTGATGGAACGATAACATTCTCTTCCTCAACTTTTTCAGTCTCGGAAGATAAATTAAACTCTGCTGAATTGAACAAACTAGACAGACCTACTGGCATGAAAGGAACGATAACATTCTCTTCCTCAACTTTTTCAGTCTCGGAAGATAAATTAAACTCTGCTGAATTGAACAAACTAGACAGACCTACTGGCATGAAAGGAACGATAACATTCTCTTCCTCAGTTACTTGAGTTTCGTAATATGACTCGTCAACAAATATTTGATTATCAGGAGATGTATTTACCCCAAGAATTTGAGGTAAATTCTCTTTCAACTCTGAAGGTAACAAATCCATCCATTCTGTTTTTGATAGCTCAATCGATTCTCTTGTTTCCTCATCTTTTACCTGAATCAAATCAGCCAATGGGAATCCGCTACTGAGAATTAAAGGAATAGCAAAAACCAAAGTCGAAAAATCAGGTCGAAAATGTCCTGATTTATTAGAAATACCAACAATTTGTGAATAGTCTTCTGAAAAATAAATATTCCCAGCTGACAAAACACGAGTCGCTAAATCAGAATGTGCAGGCACCAATGAGCTTCGAGCGCCTTCTAATGAAAATTTAATCTCATTGCCCATATTAACAATAAAGCGTGCTCCATAGTTATGGTTGAAGTCATCATCAAATTCGTCATAAGTTTTATCTTGATACGCCGAGCGCTGAATCTCGGTTTTTAAATCTTCTAAAAACAAAAAAGGAAATATTTTATAAATATACCTTCTAGGAGGATCGGGCATAACAACAGTAGTCAATCCCTTCTGATCATCATTATAAGCATTCAAAAAACCCTGGCGAATTTTATCAATATTCATCACACCACCTCAAGACTAAAAACCTTCAAACAAAACCCAATAGTGATAAACAATAATACCAATTCATCAAAAAAAGATCAAGTTGTTTAATAAGATAATTCACTTTGAAGACTCTGCTTCGCACTGGGATGAGATTCCTTTAGTCCCAAATAGACAATTAATAAACTAATAAAATAACACAATGGCATGATAACCAAGGCATTTTGATAAGCCAATACATCGTATACCGGCACACCATGGATCATTTTCCAATGCTGGCTGTGATTTAATAACACACCGACAAGAGGTTGAAAAATAGAACCACCAATTAACACGGATAAATTATTAAAACCTGAAGCTGTTCCAACCAATTGAGGTGGATTATAATCTTTGACCACAGCAAAACTGACTGATTGCCCCCCTGCGCCAAAACCAAAAATCAACAACATACAAGATGCCAGCGTTATGGAAATGTCTGGAACATATAGTAGTGCTAAAGTTGCCACCAATCCCATGACTGAACTTAAACCGAGAGCCAGGCGACGATTGCTTAAATGATCACTTAGCCATCCCAATAGTGGACTACCAATGCCAATACCAATCCAAATCAAACTACACATCCCAGATGCAGCAACAACAGAAATTTGAAATTTGGCTTGTAAATAAGGAACTCCCCAAAGGGCTGCAAATACCGCAATGGGAGTCCAAATACAAAACGCATAGCCACCAATTTTCCAAGTATGGGCGCGTCCACAAACCGCAAGCAATCTCTTAAATTCTTCTTTAATACCAGGCTCGGTCTTAAATTCTTCATAACCCTCAGGACAGTCACGAACCATTGACCAGAGTAACGCAGAAAGAGCAACGCCTAAAATCGCTAAAATAAAACTAGCCTGTCGCCAGCCCACTGCATCTATCAACCAGGCCAAAGGCATTTCACCAAAAATAGCCCCGACCGAGCTCATTAACTGCGCAATGCCGGCCAAAATTGCAAAATGCTTGGCTGGAAACCAACGAGAACATAGAACCAAAACACCAATAAATGAAAAAGCAGATCCCACACCAATCATAAAGCGCCCCATCGCTGCGGTAATAACGCTATCAGTTGATGCAAAGAAAAAAGAACCCATGGCACATAGAAGTAATGCCAAGGTCATCAGACGTCTAGGTCCGAATCGATCAAACATCAGGCCGGCGGGAAGCTGCATAGGCGCATAAGCATAAAAATAAAAGGCAGAAATAATACCAAAGCCTGAAGCTGTAACATGAAACGTTTGCATCATGGGTTCAGCCATCACGCTCGGTGCCACTTGTAAAATAAATTCATAGAGATAAAAACAGGAGGCTAGAAAAAATATGGTATAGGCTTTGGTTTTTAATTTACCTTCAAAACGATTCATTAATGGACCCCTCCTATTGACTTATCCAAAACATTAGACATTTCTTCCTAACAATTGTCAATCATTATTGACATATTAATCCTAGGAATTGTTGATCGTGACCACCGAGAACAGATGAAACATCATGACGAACATTTTGTAAGCGACACCAGCCTAACCACGCCATCATCATCGCCTCCAAAAAATCACTGGAAATACCAATTTCATCAGTCGATTGCACCACCATTGGATTCAGTAACATACGAAGATGATTCATGAAAACCTGATTCTTGACGCCGCCACCACAAATACAAACACGAGCATCTATGGGCATCTGCCGTTTTATTTCATCCGCTATCAAACGAGCTGTCAAATAAATCAAAGTCGCTTGAACATCTTCATGTAATAAAACCATCCCCTCCATATATTTTGTGAGCCATGACAAAGAAAAATATTCTTTACCAATGCTTTTGGGATAAGGTTTTTGAAAAAAAGCATCTGATAGAAGCTTATCCAATAATACTTGTGATATTTGTCCTTTGGCAGCCCAGCGCCCCTCCTTGTCATAAGTGGCATCGAAATGTGTGGCAATCCATGCATCAGAAAGGCAATTTCCCGGTCCAATATCATAACCAACAAGGGGAAGATTTTCCCGAAGCAATGAAATATTGCTAATTCCTCCGATATTAACCACTGCAACAGGCCTTGATTTTGACCATAAATATTGATGATATAAAGGTGCCAATGGTGCGCCCTGCCCGCCTTGTACCACATTATGACTACGAAAATCAAATACAACAGGAACTTTAAGTTCTTCATAAATGGTATAAGGACAGCCGATTTGCCAAGTAAAAGGCAGTTCTTGATGGACCTGGTGGCATAAGGTTTGTCCGTGACTACCAATCACTTGAATAGGTTCATTTAGTTCTTGCACCAAGGTTTTTGCCGCCTTAGCAAATGCTTGCCCGACTTCACGATTTAATTCTGCAAAAAAACACATATCAAAAGGATGGCCTTTCATGACCACTTTCAATTTTTCACTCAATTCTTTTGGATAAGCGAAGGTTTGCCCCATCACCAAACGTTGATCCTGCATGTCGACAATTGCAACATCGATGCCATCCATACTGGTACCCGACATTAATCCCAATGCCAATGTTTTCACGATATCACTCGATGAATGGCAAAAAGTTGATAAAAATTATCAGTGGTTGCTTGGGCTACTTCTTCATAGGAAATTCCACGAATATCGGCAATACATTGGGCAACATAACGCACCCAGGCAGGCTCATTGGTTTTGCCTCGATGAGGAACAGGGGCAAGATATGGAGCATCTGTTTCAATTAGCAAGCGATCAAGTGGTATGTTTTTTGCAACTTCATGAACAAAATGGGCATTTTTGAATGTGACAATGCCAGATAAAGAAATCATAAAATCCAAATCCAGTGCCGCTTTAGCACAATCCCAGTCCTCAGTAAAACAATGCATGACACCTCGACAAGACGATGCATTTTCTGCTTTTAAAATCTTAAGAGTGTCTTCTTTAGCTTGCCTAGTATGAATAATCAAGGGCTTATTTAATATTTTAGCGCTCTCGATATGCTGGCAAAATAAATCTGCTTGAGCTTGACGTTGCTCATCTTGGTCAACATGATAATAATCCAAGCCTGTTTCGCCAATAGCAACACATTTAGACGCTTGCCCTTCTTGCAAAAGCCAAGAGCGAATATCTCGCTTATCAACACTGGTAGGGTGCCAACCCACTGAATAAGAAACACGGGGATCTTGAGCTATTACTTTTAACTCCGCAACATCTTCAATTTCAACACTAACCGTTAAAAAATGCTCCACGCCGTCAGACATGGCTTTATCAAGTGCTCGGGTCAATTGACCATCATAAGCGCTTAAATCTAAACGATTGAGATGACAATGTGAATCAACAATCATAAATATTTCCCAAAGAATACATTTAAAAGATTATAAAAGAAGCTAGCACTATGAGCAACTTGGCGATGAGCCGATTTTTAATGTTAAAAAAAGATGAGTGAAAAGCAATGACGGATGAAAATGAATGCCCATTCTCAATTGTTGTCGATAATCCAATAAACCATCCCAAAAGGCCCACCAGTTCGCCAGAGGTACGGCATAAACCCATGTCAATGCATCCATAGTCACTTGATGAAGTAAACGCTGGGTAACCATTTCTGAACAGCACTGTTGACAGAACCATAGACTATCATCCAGACTGTGCGGCTCAAAAAACTGCAAAAGCGCCTGTAAATCCATCTCATTTATTAAATATCTGTTCAGTAAAATCAAAAAATCGGATTTTAAAGTCATTAATTTTTCTTTATTTTCACTGACACGTTCTACCTTTGGTAACTCATAGCGCACACAGCGACTCAAAATAGTCTTTGGCAGAAGTCGTTCATTATCAACCGTCAAGATGAAATGTGTTTTTAAAGATGGCTCTTCGAGAACTTTTAATAAAGCATTCGCGCTATTTAAATTCATGCTACCCGCATCATGAATCACCGCCCATTGATGACCTGTGGTTGGAGCTTGATAAGACCATTGCTGCAATTCACGAATTTGGTCAATTTTGATGGCATGACCACTTTGATGCGCCGAGATTTCCAGCACATCAGGGTGATGTCCTTCTTCTAACCACACACAAGCCCCACATGACCCACAAGACTCATGGGTTTCACAACAAATCCATTGTAAAAAAGCACTCACCAGTTGATGAGCATCCGCTAAATCGCCATGAATTAAAAGCGCAGAAGGTATACGGTTTTCTTGAAATAATCGCTTTAATATTGGCATCACATTCATAAAATTCTCAATTCTATCCAATCACTCAGTTGTTGACGAATATCATCTTGTACCATTTCTAAAGATACATTGGCATCAATCATCATTACACCAGGATAATCTTCTAATAAAATTTCATAAGTTAGGGCAACATTCTCAAAAAATGTTAAATCTTGTTGTTCAATATGATCAAGTTTTCCTCTGGCATGCATTCTTTCATAAGCACGACGAGGATGTACGGATAAGAAAATGGTTAAATCAGGTTTTTGACCTTGTAGACAAAGTTGTGAAAGGCTTTCGATGTTTGATTTATCTACACCTCGACCACCTGCCTGATAAGCAAATGTCGACAACTCGTGTCTATCGAGTAAGACCGTTGTTCCCGAACGCAAAGACGGCAGAATTTCTTGCATCAACAATTGATATCGCGCCGCATAAAACAATAAGACTTCAGCAAAAGGCAATATACCCAAACCATCGGTTTTTAAAAGAGTTCGAATACACTCCCCCAAAGACGTACCACCTGGCTCTCGATATGCTTTTATCGGTAAATGATAGGATGTAAAAGTATCTAACACTGTTTGCATCGCGGTTGTCTTCCCGGCTCCATCAATACCTTCAATGACCACCCATAAACCTTTTTTATTTTGCATGAGCATCCCTTAATTGTTGAACCGCTTGTTTTTGTTGTTGATAATTCACTGAAAACACATGCTGACCATGACCATTCGCTACAAAATATAGAAAAGCTGTTCTCGTCGGATGAGCCGCAGCCAAGAGAGCTGACTCACTCACCATCGCAATAGGTGTCGGCGGTAAACCACGGTGCAGATAAGTATTATATGGCGTATCTATTTTCGTATCACCGCTTTTTAATTGAATATGTTCACAAGATGAAATGCCATAAGCAACAGTCGGGTCCATTTGCAATGGCATGTTCAATCGCAATCGATTGAACATCACTCCTGAAATCAATTGACGTTCAGATTCGATAGCACTTTCTTTTTCAATAATTGAAGCCGCAATTAACAATTCATATGGATTTTTATAAGGTAAATCATGATCTCGTAAGTTCCAAATCTCTTGCAGGCGTTTTTGTAATGTATCATGTGCCAACTGTAAAACGGGTATGATGCTTTCACCGTAAGGTTGTCGATAAGTAGATGCATAAAAAGCACCCTCGAGAGAAGGATAGGCTTGTTTCAATGAACTCAACATAGATAATTGAAAATGAAAAGCTTCATGAGTTGACCATGCTTTAAGACAATCACACCAACGTGTTCCTTCAATAATTCGAAGTGGAACGGTATAGACTCGTCCCTTGATGATTTTCTCGAGCAAGGACCAAACGGTGTCATCAGCATCAATTTGATAAGTACCGGATTTTAAGAGATGAGATAAATGATAGTATTTTAAAAGAAATATGAAAACTCGTGGCGAAGAAATCACCTTTTTATCAACTAGGATTTGACTTAAAGATTTTGCAGAAGTCGACTTGGGTAAAGTGATAAGTGCATGTGCTTGTCCTATTGGACGGTCAAAAAAAGAAACTTTGATTTGCCACATCGCATAACCACTGCTGAATAACAAGGTGACAACTAGAATAGCTATCACCTTGGATGCCCAATGCGGCCAACGCATGTGTTAACCTATTTTTTTAAATAAGATAGAAGCATTAGTCCCACCAAATCCGAATGAATTGCTCATCACACAATCAATTCGTCGGGCTTGTTTGTGATGAGGAACATAATTCAAATCACATTCTTCATCTGGATGGTCCAAATTAATGGTTGGCGGCGCAACCTGATCTCGTATCGCCAAAACGCTGAAAATCGCTTCTACGGCGCCTGCTGCACCCAATAAATGACCTGTCATCGATTTGGTTGAACTAACAGCTAATTCATAAGCATGTGCGCCAAAGACTTTTTTAATGGCTCTGGTTTCATTCAAATCATTTAAGTAAGTTGAGGTGCCATGTGCATTGATATAGTCAATATCAGTCGGTTTGAGATTGGCATCTTTAAGGGCCACGTTCATACAACTAACAGCACCTTCTCCAGATTCATCAGGTGCAGTGATATGATAAGCATCACCTGACATTCCAAAACCTGCAAGCTCTGCGAATATCGTTGCGCCCCGCTTGAGTGCATGCTCATATTCTTCAAGAATCATAATACCTGCACCTTCGCCCATCACAAAGCCATCACGGTCTTTGTCCCAGGGACGCGAAGCTTTGGTCGGTTCATCATTTCGTTTGGATAAAGCTCTTACAGCAGAAAAACCAGCAATACATAAAGGAGTGTTGGTCATTTCCGAACCACCACAAACCATCACATCCGCATCACCATAAGCAATCAATCTTGCACCCAAACCAATGTTATGAGTACCTGTAGTACATGCTGTCACCACAGAAATATTTGGACCCTTGAGACCATGTCGAATAGAAATTTGTCCAGCTACCATATTAATAATGCCTGCTGGAATAAAGAAAGGAGAAACTTTTTTTGGACCGCCGTGCATCAACTTTTCTTGGTTTTGAGTAATCGTTGAAATTCCGCCAATGCCAGCTCCAACAGCCACACCAATACGGTGTGCGTTTTCGGGTTGAATCACCAAACCGGATTGTTTCAGTGCCTCATCCGCAGCGACAACGCCATATTGCGAAAAGGCGTCCATTTTTCGAGCTTCTTTAACATCAAAATAGGCTTCTGGATTAAAGTTTTTAACACGAGCCCAAATCTTTGATGGATAGTCTGTTGCATCAAATTCA
This sequence comes from uncultured Legionellaceae bacterium, assembly GCA_964572685.1. Lineage (GTDB taxonomy): Bacteria > Pseudomonadota > Gammaproteobacteria > Legionellales > Legionellaceae > UBA2653. Next base: position 30,589 of record CAZNFJ010000006.1, on the reverse strand, counting down.
TCAACACTCGATACACCACTGACGCCATTTAAAATATGGGTCCACGATTCCAGGGTTGTCAAACCTAAAGGAGTTACCATCCCAAACCCGGTCACGACCACACGTCTCTTACTCAAGAAGAGTCTCCTTTTCAACAAAAAATTCAATAATAAAAAAACAGTGGGCTCTATAAAACATTATAAAACCCACTGTTTTCAATTCAATTAAGCGTCTTTGTTCATGTTCGCTTCGATATAATCAATCGCTTCTTGAATTGTTGTAATTTTTTCTGATTTTTCATCAGGAATTTCAGTTTCAAATTCTTCTTCAAGAGCCATAACCAATTCTACAGTGTCTAAAGAATCCGCTCCTAAATCATCAACAAAAGAAGCGTCATTGCGTAAATCTTCTTCCTTAACACCCAATTGTTCAACAACAATTTTACGAACTCTTTCTGCTACAGTACTCATCGTAATTGATTCCTCTTTAAATTTAAAACAAATAGATCATTGTAGTATTTTAGTATAAATATTATACCATGTACATCCCACCGTTCACATGAATCGTTTGACCCGTGACATAGCTTGCATCATCTGAAACAAAAAAAGCAACTGCTTTTGCTATATCTTCAGGTTTACCCAAACGTTTCATAGGAATACGTTTTAATAGCTCGTCTTTAACCATATCAGGTAACACGGCCGTCATATCAGTGTCAATAAATCCTGGAGCAACCACATTCACAGTGATGCCACGACTCGCCATTTCCTGGGCCAGAGACTTAGAAAATCCGACAATTCCTGCTTTTGTAGACGTGTAATTGACTTGTCCAGAATTGCCAGTAGCACCCACAACAGAAGCAATATTCACAATTCTTCCCCAACGTGCTCTAAACATATTTTTAAGACACGCTCGAGTCATACGGAAAACACCCGTTAAATTGGTATCAATGACATCTAACCATTCTTCATCGGTCATGCGTAATAATAAATTATCGGCTGTAACACCTGCATTATTGATTAAAATTTCAGGCACTAAATTTTCTTGAGAAAGTCGTTCAATTAATTGCTCACAAGCATCCGCTTCTCGAATATTCAAAACCACTCCAAGACCTGTATTACCTAAATATTCTGAAATTTGCTCAGCACCAGCTAATGAAGTGGCGGTTCCAATCACAAAATGTCCGCGACTTTGTAGTTCTTGAGCAATGGCTTTACCAATCCCTCGACTGGCACCAGTAATGAGTACAATTTTTTTATCCAGGCTCATACAATTTATTCCCATATTGGTAAGTGCTGTGGCTCAAAACAAAACAAGTTTTGAAGCGCAGGTACAGTTCGTTTTGCCAAACCAGACAAAACTTTTCCAGGCCCACATTCTATACAGGAGTCGATACCTTTTTCAACAAATAATGTCAAAATTTCTGTCCAACACACTGGCATATACAATTGTTTGCTCAGTAAGTTTCGAATATCATCAGCATTTTGATAAATGCTCATATCAACATTGCTAACTACCGCACATTTTGGCTGTTGGAAGTCATATTGAGCCAACGCCAGAGTGAACGCCTCTGCCGCGGGTCGCATCAAATCACAATGACAAGGAACGCTCACCGGAATAAGTTTTGCCATACGAGCACCAAGTTCTTCAAAAGCACTAATGGCTTTTTCGACTAAAAAAGTGTGTCCCGCAATCACAACCTGACCAACTGCATTAAAATTGGCTGGTGATAAAACTTTATCAGGGTATTCTGCCGCCAACTGTTGACACACGGCCGTGACTTCTTCGTTGCTAAGTCCAATGATGGCAGCCATAGCTCCGTCGACACCCAAAACAGCTTTTTGCATCAATTCGGCCCGGGTGCGAACGAGTTTTAATGCATCTTCAAAAGAAATTGCTTCACTACAAACCAATGCTGCATATTCCCCCAGACTATGTCCGGCCATCATCGAAGGTTGAGGCATTCCAGATTTTCTCAAATAACGATACATCGCCACATCAGCGATTAACATCACCACTTGCGTATTTAAAGTATCATTCAAAGCAGATTCAGGGCCATTTTGAACCATCTTCCAATAATCGATAGCCAAAACTTGCTCTGCTTGTAAAAAAGTTTCTTGAATAATCGAGTCCGCTTCCGCTAAGGCTTTTAACATACCAACCGTTTGAGAACCCTGACCTGGAAACATACAAGCCAAACGCATCATCATTTATTCCTTCATTGATTATAAAATTAAACCTTGATTCATAAAATCATTGATTTTTTCGCGAACTAAAAACACGACATTATTTTCAACTTGAATAACGGCTTGCTCAATCGCATTTTCAAATGCTTTGATTGAAGCTCCACCGTGGCTTTTGATCACAATACCATTCAAGCCAATTAAGCTCGCACCATTGTAGCGCGCAGGATCTAAACGAGCACGAAGTCGTTTGATAATAGGTAGAGCCATTAAACCAATTAAACGGGTAAACCAGTTTTCATAAAAAACTTGTTTAAGTTGCTTCATAATCATTTTAGCAAGGCCTTCACTGGCTTTTAATGCAACATTACCAACAAATCCATCGCAAACGATTAAATCCACATCTCCCAAATAAATATCATCTCCTTCAACATAGCCAATGTAATTCAATAACGGGCATTCTTGAAGTCGATATGCGGTTTGTTTAACTTGATCATTGCCTTTAATTTCTTCAACGCCAACATTTAAAACACCAATTTTGGGTTGGCTTATGTGATCAATCGCTTGAATTAAAGCAGTACCCATCACAGCAAATTGAAACAAGTGATCTGCACATGAGTCCACGTTGGCACCCAAATCAATGACACGGGTCTTGCCTCGACGACTAGGTAATTCAGCAATAATTGCAGGTCTGTCAATACCGGGTAAAGTTTTTAACACAAAACGAGCTGTTGCCATTAAAGCACCAGTATTTCCAGCACTCACACATGCTTGAGCAGATTCTTCTTTGACACAATTGATGGCCAAACGCAAAGATGACGCCTTTTTCGATCGAAGCGCAACAGAAGGCAATTCATTCATTTCAACGACTTCAGGTGCATGTATAATCTTGCAACGTGAAATCAATGATTGTGGATAAGGTTTTAAGGCATTTTGAAGAAGATTTTCTTGACCGACTAATAGAAGTCGCAAAGAGGGGCGATTTTTTAGAGCATTCATGCATGCGGGAATAATCACGGATAGACCATGATCTCCCCCCATCGCATCAATCGCTAAAGTAATATCATCCAAGGGTATTACTCATTGTCTTCAAAAACAGTGCTTTCGGTATTGATCACTTTACGACCACGGTAATAACCATCAGCAGTCATGTGATGACGAAGGTGGGTTTCACCAGAAACAGGATCAACCGACAAACTTGGTAAAGTCAAGGCATCGTGCGAACGACGCATGTCTCTTCTTGAACGTGATTTTTTATTTTGTTGTACAGCCATTTTTCACTCCTTAAGGATCAATCGAATTTGGCAGCGATTGTAAACTTTTTTACACCATAAGCCAATAGATTTATTGATCATAGCATAAGATTCTAATCAAACTGCATTAATTTTAACTGATTCTCGTCACAACTTTCAATATTTTCATGAAATTGTGGCGAAAATAAATGTAAATTATCGATCAAAATGTCTTTTAGATCAATTAAATAATCATGCGCAACAATCACATCGTATAAAGACTGATACTTTTCTGCCGTTTTTTCATTCGAACAGACAACCAGTTCAGTTTTTTGTTGATAATGATATGAAAATTCTTGTGAACATCGCAAACATGTAATCGGCAACATCGCTTCTTCACATAGTTTAAGAAGATAATAATCTCCCTTAAGTTCGACCTCATATTGACACTTCAACTCAAATGCATGGGTAATATGAGAAGGCAAACGCTCATCAATAAAAACTGTTTCAAGGGATGGCTTCCCTAATAGCCCCTTTTTCTTTAAATCAATATTCATGAAGTTACTCACATCCAAAACGCGTATCTTAACAAATTTTTGTCAAATTGAAATACCAACAAAACAATCTAGAACTCACATTTCTCAGAAATACCAAAAGCACCTCCCATGCCAATGAAAAATCAAAAAATCCACATAAGAGATCGTTTCACACTTTAAAATACCAGGAAGTGCTTGTTTTAATTTTTGATATCCAGTGAGCACAATTACCTCATATTTTTTCATTAAATCCCTTAGTTGATTACTCACCGTGGTACAGATATCAATATAATTTGATGGACTACGCAACAAACTTTGATGGGAGCTTTCATCGTTATCAAAAAAGAATCAGGAATGCGCAAGTTCTCTATTCAAAAAGTACAAATTATGACTTATTTTCATGGGTTTTTTACTCTCGCATTCTCCTCTGATTGAGTAGCACCCTAGAATATGCTAAAATTTAAAACATAAAGATACTTATTATGTCTCGATTAAACCTAAAATGAGATGCTTGAGGATTCCTATGTTCTATTATAGCGATTTTATAAAACCATTAAGTAACGGCCATCTTCATGAACTTAATAAGATTGATGCGCTTGACCCAGGTGCAGCGCAAAGCTTAATTCGAGCAAAAGAATTCTTTGCTTTTCGCGACGCGGCTGAAAGAGGTCATCTTCATGTTTTAGACCGGCTCATTGAGCTTTTACCTAAAAATGAAATCCCAAATATGCTTCGTGCACGTTATTTTTCTGTATTTTCTCGTGCAGCTTCAAATGGTCATCTTCATGTCTTAGACCGGCTCATTGAACTGTTGCCTGAAAATGAAATCCCAGATATGCTTCGTGCATATAATTTTTCTGTACATTATGGTGTATTTTATGGTGCAGCTTCAAATGGTCATCTTCATGTCTTAGACCGGCTCATCGAGCTTTTACCTAAAAATGAAATCCCATATATGCTTCGTGCAGCTTCAAATGGTCGTATTAATATCTTAGGACTTTTACCTGAAAATAAAATCCTAAATATGATTGATACCTTTAATATTAATACATTTTATTCAGCAGCTTCAAATGGTCATCTTAATATCTTAGATCGGCTCATTGAACTATTGCCTGAAAATAAAATCCCAAATATGCTTCATGAATACGATTTTTCTATATTTTCTCGTGCAGCTTCAAATGGTCATCTTAATATCTTAGACCGGCTCATCGAGCTTTTACCTAAAAATGAAATCCCAAATATGCTTCGTGCACGTTATTTTTCTGTATTTTATGGTGCAGCTTCAAATGGTCATCTTAATATCTTAGACCGGCTCATCGAGCTTTTACCTAGAAATGAAATCCCAAATATGCTTCGTGCAAATGATTTTTCTATATTTTCTCGTGCAGCTTCAAATGGTCATTTTAGTATTTTAGACCGCCTCCTCGGACTTTTACCTGAAAATGAAATCCCAAATATGCTTCATGCAAAAGATTTTTATATATTTTGTCAAGCAGCTTCAAATGGTCATCTTAAAATCTTAGACCGGCTCATTGAACTGTTGCCTAGAAATGAAATCCAAAATATGCTTCATACAAAAGATTTTTATATATTTTGTCAAGCAGCTTCAAATGGTCATCTTAAAATCTTAGACCGGCTCATTGAACTGTTGCCTGAAAATGAAATCCCAAATATGCTTCGTGCAAATGATTTTGCTATATTTTGTCAAGTCGCTTCAAATAATCAAATTAAAATTTTAGACCGCCTCCTCGGACTTTTACCTGAAAATGAAATCCCAAATATGCTTCGTGCATATAATTTTTCTGTATTTCATTCAGTAGCTGAACATGGTCATCTTAGTATTTTAGACCGCTTCCTCGGTCTTTTACCTGAAAATGAAATCCCAAATATGCTTTCTTCACATTTTTTTTGTGTATTTCGCAGAGCAAATGAAAATGGTCATCTTAGTATTTTAGAACGTCTCATCAGACTTTTACCAGAAAATGAAATCCCACACATGTTTCGTGCACAGACTCTATTTCGCAGCGCAGCTGAAACTGAAGAGGATCTTTTTTATATCCTAGAGGGACTGATGACATTTCCCAGCATATTCAACTTTGCCGAGAGAGAAATTGGTTTAGAAATCCATGTCAAAGATTTTATAAACCTTACCTTGATTTTTTTGCGTATAGAAATTGAAGCCCATCAAATCAACAATCCAACGATTGTTTTTGATGTTTTAGATTCTGATAAAGCTCAATTGTATTCTTACATACTAAGAAATTTGATTCGTCAAAATAAATCCCAAAACTTTGAAGCAGTGGCACTATTACTTCAAATTCCATCGGTTCATCTATTGGCCTCAGAAAATAATTTTTATTTTAGTGAGCAAGGTGATTTTTATAAACAATTACCAAAAAACGAGTTGATATCTTTTTTTAGATCGCTACCATCTTCAATAAATAGTTTAATCATTGATGGGAATAAATATGCGCCTCCGGCCAGCTACTTACTTAACTTTCCCGAATCAAAACTCGAAACCCTATATCAGGATTATGTCTCCCCCTTAGACAATGAAAACGATGAACTTTTGACGTTTAAAGCTATCGAACCATTGGTGACAATTGATAAAAAAATCTTTATTGAGTTGATTGAACTATTTGAACAGCATCCCACTCCTCAATCGGATATCGCCTGTTTTTTATTATTAGAGGGTCGAATTATTAATGATGTTTTATCGGAAAAGCCACAGCTGCAAGATACAAATAAAGCAGATGTACTTCAAATTTTCGATTCTTTTAATAAATTCATCAATATTAGATTAGAAATATTCCAGACAATATTAACTCGCAATGATAAAGAATTCTTTCCTTCAGCACTGGCTCAATATGTTGAAAACCATATGACTCCAATCATGGATTCGGCAACCCGATGTCGTCTTTATGCCCTGGATTTTTTACGAAGAGCAGCCTGCAACGCCGCTCAAGAAATAGCAAAAACCATAGAAGCGATCGCTTCACACATTAAAGCAACAGAACCTGTCGATAGCCCTATTTTTCAAAAACTATCTTTACTATCCTTCTCTCAAGAACAAGGTTTTCTAGAAAGTACACAGCCCAACCCTTCTTTTATTATCGATTCGAACATGCTCCCTGTGATTGATATAAATAGTCTTCGAAAATTATGTGATTGTGTATCAGGATATAAACATGGTTTATTTTCACAAGCAAAAGTTTCCGTCATGAATAAAGAAAATAACGCTAACAATGACCATCGGTCATCAAGTGCAACTCGATGACTGCAGCAAAACAAGGCTGATTTCTTGTCCATTGTTTAAAAAAAATGGTATCATAGGACACTTTCAGATTTAGTATTTGCTTATGTCTATTCGAGAAAAAGTCATCATTGGCTTATCAGGTGGTGTGGATTCATCAGTTAGCGCTTATTTACTTAAAGAATCAGGCTATGAAGTCGAAGCCTTATTCATGAAAAACTGGGAACAAGATGATTATCCGGGCTTTTGTGCCGCAGCAAAAGATTTAGAAGATGCTCAAGCAGTCTGCGATAAACTGGAAATACCCCTTCACACCGTCAATTTTTCTAAAGAATACTGGCAACATGTTTTCCAAGTGTTTCTAGATGAATATGCAAAAGGCATTACCCCCAACCCCGATGTCTTGTGTAATAAAGAAATCAAATTTAAATATTTTCTAGAACACGCGCTAAATTTAGGTGCCGACTGGATTGCAACAGGCCACTATGCCAGACGTGTTGAAAAAGAAGATGGTGTAGCCCTTTATCAAGCAAAAGACATGAACAAAGATCAAACCTATTTTTTACATGGTATTAATAGAAAAGCTTTGGATAAAACTTTATTTCCATTAGGCACCTACCTCAAGTCAGAGGTCAGAGAAATCGCGCAGCAATTAGAACTTCCCAATCATGCAAAAAAAGATTCCACCGGCATTTGCTTTATTGGTGAGAAAAATTTCAAATCCTTTTTAAATGATTTTCTATTAGCCAAGCCAGGCGATATCATTACCCCCGATGGCAAAAAAATCGGAAAACACCAAGGTATTATTTTCTATACCATCGGCCAACGACAAGGCCTTGGTTTAGGTGGATTAAAAGGAGCTGAAGATAAGCCCTGGTTTGTGGTAGGTAAAAACACTCAAACCAATGAACTCATCGTTGCTCAAGGCGAACATCATCCAACTCTTTATGCACAAGGTCTTATCTGTGGCCCCATTCATTGGCTGAAAGAAATGAATAACACTGATTTCCCATTATCTTGTCAGGCTAAAATTCGCTATCGCCAAAACTCACAATATTGTTTACTATCCCCTGAAAATAACGGCGAACATTGTATTTATTTTTCTAATCCACAACGCGCTATCACCCCCGGACAATATATTGTTTTTTATGAGCAGCATCGTTGCTTAGGTGGCGCTCAAATTATTAAAGCTATCCCTTAAATTTTGGAGTAACCCATGATTCAATTCACACAAAATGCGGCCGATAAAGTTGCAGAATTAATTGCTGAAGAAAATAATCCCAAATTATGTTTACGTCTGTATGTAACCGGAGGTGGTTGCTCAGGTTTTCAATATGGTTTTTCATTTGATGAGGAAATTCAGGAAGATGATACCATCGTTGAACAAACCTGCAGTCAAAATAACAATACTGTTAAACTGCTGATTGATTCTATGAGTATTCAGTATCTTGAAGGTGCAGAAATCGATTTCAGCACGGGATTGCAAGAAGAATTTATCATTCGCAATCCCAATGCCAAAACCACTTGTGGTTGTGGTTCTTCATTCACCGTCGATGAAGAATAATCAATAGGGTTTCACAATGACCTTGGTTCCAATACGAATAAACTGATGTGATAACCAGTGAGCATCACTGGGTGTCACACGAACACAACCATGACTGGCATTATGATTAGGAACATCATTTGAACCATGAATGGCATAGTACTTACTGAAAAACATGCAATAAGGCATTGGTGCACCACCGCGAGGCTTGGGGTAACGACTGGATTTACAAGATGCAGCCCCTTTTGACCAGACATGGTAAACACCACCGGGTGTTCGACAACTTCTTTTGATATCTGGACAATATCCTCGCCCGCCTGATGCTCGACCTGTGCGAACCACTTCCCCGCTATCACTTATTGCACTCCATGAGTGAGTACGTGGATTAAAAACAAAAGTATTGGCTAGCGTATCGAAACTCAGCGCCAAACTGAATAATCCAATAATGCTAAGACTTACATTTGATTTCATTGTTTATCCTTGAAATTGAACGATGCAAATTAAGTATAGCATTAAAAAAACGATATGTTTTTTTTAAGATCTACTAGATCAATTTTACCGCATTAAAAAACTTACCACTTCTTGATCCAGTTCTTGAAATAACTCAGAAATATCTTCATTTTTTAGAATTCTATCTGCAAATTTTTGAGATGGTCGAATGTACTGATGATAACAAGGATAAGCATATTTCTCAAAATACTCTATTAAAGTAGCAGCATCCTGGTAATTTTGCATCCCTCGTTTTAGTCGCCGAATAAGGCATTGCACCATATCTGTATTGATATAGATTTTTGTGTCGATCATATTTAACAAAACAGGATTTTGAAAAATTAAAAAGCCTTCTAATATTAATACTGGCTTGGGTTTTATCACTAAAACGTCGCAAGATCTGGAAAAAGTTTTTAAATCATAAACAGGAGATTCAATGGTTTTATTTTCTTTAAGGCTAGATAAATGTTGAATAAGCAAATCAAAATCAATAGCACAAGGCTCATCCAGATTAGGCCATTGTTTCTGGTTGGCATAATACTCGGAGAAATCTTTAAAATAGTTATCCAAACCTATCATTGCGCATGCATCCGAATACTTATCACACAAATTTTGCGCTAGAGTTGATTTTCCAGATGCAGCGGGTCCACAAATTCCTAATATTTTCATTCGAACAAGTTTATATAAATGTTCATTAATTTTTTCATAATTATCAACATTTATCTAGATCAATCTACTGACTAAGCAAATCCCAACATGCGATTTCGAGTAGGATCACCTTGTCGAATTAATGGATTTTCAGAATCCAGTTGAACTGGGTTCAAATCATACTTTTGCAGTTTGTTTATCCAATAGTCTTGATTTTGAAAATTTCGGATTTCAGATAATTCACTAGCAACTGTAACGCCATTCACAGCATTAAAGATGATATGCGCCATATGTGACATCGCTAAATCTTGCTGATTTTCTACATCATGATCAACGAGTAAAAAGTGCCCGTTGGGCTTTAAAATCCGTCGCATATGCTGCAAAAAGGAATCCAGTTTCTCATCGTCAAAATGATGAAGTCCGACATAACAAGTGATCAATTCGACAGAACTATCGGGAATCTTCTCAAAGGACGATGCATCATTAAAATTTAAGGGTATGAATTGATGATAGGTTTTTCTTGGAAATAGGCTTAACAGAGTTTCCTGATCATCGCTCGCATAAATAGTTCCTTTGACCTCGATTCCATGCTGACGATACTCATCTATAAACCGTCCCGGAGAACCGACTTCCAAAAGACCTTCGACACACTGAACATTTTTCTCTCTTAAAATCCCATAAGCTTGTTGGCCCAAGTCTTTTTTAATGGCTTTGAGTGATTGTAGCATGCGATAAATATCTGTGAGCACATTGGGCTTTATTTCATGTAAACGTGCACATAGCTCTTGATAAATTTCTTCATGCGTATCACAGTATTGTAAAATATCTTCCAATAGAGCATACAAGGGTTTTGCATCCACTCGAAACAATACATGACTTAAAAATCCTAAAAACTCTTGTTTTAAATCCTGCAAAATCTCAGCAACATAATTTGGTCTATCATCTTGGGTCAGATACTTTTCTGAAAAACCAGATGATAACACATGGTTGGGGTCCAATTTAGATTTGAAGGTTTTAAACGCATCCATTTGAGGATAGCTGCGCTTAAATACATCTGGCTGAATACTGTTTTGATAGGCTAAATAAATGCTGCCGCCTTTCTCAACCGTCAGTTGATGAGCTTTCCTTTGCCAGCGCTTGGTATCTCTAATGGCTTGAGGATTTAATTTTTGATTATAACAAATCACAACAGCAAATCGTTCCTCTGGTGCATATGATAATGGTGTATCTTTTGCTGGCACATAACGGATGGTTGCATTGATCAAAGGCACTTGGTGTTCTTTAAAAATTTCACCCAAGTCTTTTAGAAACGAAGCAATCTCTTCTCTGGGGACAAAATATTCCTGTAACCATTCCGCTTGACTAACAGAGTGATTATACATTGAACGAATGCCAAAATGCATGGCTTCATTACGTGTCATCACCGGTTGTTCTTTCTGAAATGCAGCTCGGTCACTTTCCCAGTAATATTTTTTGACCCAGTCAAATGTTCGTAAAAATGCAATCAAGATTCGATCGAGTCGATTCCCCTGTTCTGCTTCTGAATGAAAATGAGGAGCCTCATATGCATTTTTATCTTCAATTTCTTCATAATTTTCCATGAATATCCGTGCTAAAGGTGCATCGCCCAGTTCTAGTCTAGCTAAACTTAGAACGGTTTGACCCTCTTTTTGTAAATTTGAAAAGTAGTCATTGAAATGTTCTGGTGAAACATCACGGGTTGTGCGTTTGACTTTAATATTATCGGTTAATTTTATCTTTGCACTGACCACAATCCCCATTAAACCCAAACCACCAGGAATATATTTAAACAACTCATCATCGGGAGAAATTTCTTTTATTTCGCCAGTTGGTGTCACAATTGTCAAAGATAGGATGGTTTTAGAAAGCATGCCATTTTTAATATCCCAGCCATGCGCATCAATACCAATTGAACCACCAACACTAAATATTGATAAAGAAGCTTGCGCTGAGCAGATAGCTAATTTATTTTTATTCGCCTCATCTTGAATTTGAGACCAAAGGGCTCCTGCACCGACAGTTGCAAATTTACCATCAGCATCAATGGTGATGCTATTAAAGTACTTCATATCAAGCACTATTCTTTTTTTACCGAGTTGGCCAGGAATAAATTGATGTCCCTGGCTGCGACCACCGCCAAGCGGTATCACCGTATCGTGGTTTTCATTTGCATCTTTCAGGATTTGAGATAATTCATTAGTATCTTTCGGAACTCTAACTTCTAAATTTTCATCAATAATATCTTTCCCACCATTAACGATGCCTTTTCTTTCATGTTCCTCAAGAAAAAGCAAACTAAAGTTTTGTGGCAAGAAAAGGTTCAAAAGAAATAGGGTTGAAAGACTGGCAATCAATCCCAAAATGTTTTTACTAAAGAGCAAAGCATAATGTTTTAAGCAGGCAATTCTTGCTTCTTGCGTCTCATCAGATGTAAAAAGCACTCGAATAAAATAGCCAATGGCCATGAGAAGCGATGCAAAAGCAGAAACCAACATCGCAGCTGAAAGCATCAAGCTATAAAAGCGTGTTTTTATCCACCAAAAACTTTTTGCTAATAAACTTCTTGGTTCTTCTAAAAAAGATTCATCGACCCAGCGCGCAGGAATAGCTGATAAATGAGTAACAGAATCAATAGATGTATAGATTATATTTTGCATCACTCGACCTCTTAGACTAAAAATTATGTACAAATTTCACTTGAAAATTCTTTTCTTCGAAAGCTTTCAATGTCTCATCCAATTGATAAACAGGCATATCCATCATAAAAAATTTTTTGGTTCTAAGACCATTCTCATATGAGTACAAAAATTTTGCAGATTCAAAATTCGGTCTTTGAGTTTGACCTTGAATATCAGGTAAAGAATCACTACCGCTTTCTTTACAAATTTCTTGAATATTGCCCATGTTGGCACCTAAACCACAAGAAGCTTCCAATTTGACTTGCACCCGTTCTTGTCCGGCAAGCTGCTTGATATGAATGTTATGCTGAGCCAAGCAAGCAATAGCCAAACGAAAATCCATATAACGGGGCGTGGTGATTTTGAATTCACTTGAATCCAAGATACTGATTTCATCTTGTGCTGTTTGCTTTTCAACTTGGCTCAAAAAAAGCACTTTTGCACTTTGAAAAGCTTCTTGAAAATCACCCTTTCCAGAAAAAGTCACGGTTGTTGAAGTTAAATCAGGCTCCTGGGCTTCTGATTTCATCAAATGGCTTAACATCATTTTACTGTTGATTTCCAGGCGCATATACCAATAGGTCCAAAAATCAGTCCAAGTATGCGAATCTTTGGTATCCTGATAGGCTTTAATTAAGTTTTCGAGCTGAAGATGATAATCAATATTATAAAATGGCATGAGATTCAGTTGTTCGACAAAATTCTGATAGTATTTTGCTGCACAATTCTGGAAAGGGGTATCATTCTGGAGTACTTCAGGCTTATACCAGGCATAAATGGTATAAGGGAACATCATCAATTGCACAAACCAACAATATAACTTTGAAGCGAACATACTGAGATTGGTCATCAGGCTAACGAACAAATCCATTAGAAAGTAATTATAATGGTTGGAGTCAGGAAATGCCAATTCCTGCATGCTATTGTAATTTAAAGATGCACACAAAGTATGATGAAAGATAACATTCATATCATAGGCTTCTCTCAAAAAAATAAAATGATGAAGCGGTTGCTTTGAAGACAGAAACTCGACTAAATCCTCGGAAATTTCTACATTTTTCCATTCAGGCGCGGTCATAAAAGATTGATACAAAGGAATGCTGTCTTTAAGTGTCTGGGTCATAGCGTTACATTAATCTTTATATTGCGGTTCAACTATTGTACACGCAAGCCATAAAATAATCAACAGAATTCTACTTTATATAGAATAAAAATGTAATTACAATAGAGTCATCGTAAATTACTTTCAAAGTAAAAAACTTGAATATTTTAAATCATTTAACCAATATCGGATGTTTATTCAATAGCTTGTATGCAGTATTGGCGATTCTAATATGCTTTTGTTATTTCAAAAAATATGACTTAATTTATTCACTAATCATTGTTTCAACGACATCTGCACTGCTCAATGCCGTCCTCAAGGCTTTTTTTAAAGCTCCTTTAATGCCTCATTTAGGTCCTGGCTATGCATTTCCAAGTGGTCACGCACAACTCGGCATGGTGTTATGGGGATGGCTTTGCATACATCATTTGTTAAAAAAGCAAACGGCTTTTATCATATTCATCATCGCCGGATTTTCTATGTTTTATCAAAACTACCATACCCCTATTGAAATCATTGCTGGTTATATCACAGGATTACTTGTACTCATCTTGTTTCATCGAGCCAATTTGTTCAAATATCCAGAATGGCTTATCATCATCAATTGTTGTTTAATGATCAATATTTTACAACAAGCTTATGTTTTTTATTTCTATATACTCTATTTTGTGATCGCTTTGTTATTTCTCTTCTATCGTCTTTTACGTCTCTGACTTGTTAAATTGCGTCATTTAAACTACACTATTTAACTTGATTTTGCAGATTGCCGGACTGAATGACTAAACCTGATTCACTGATTCAAATTAAAAACCTAGAAAAATACTATGGTAAAAATATCATTCTTAAAAATCTTGATTTTGATATTTATGCTGGGGAATTCTTAACTTTATTAGGTCCTTCCGGATGTGGTAAAACCACCCTACTAAAGATATTAAGCGGATTTGAAACGCCAACGCAAGGGGATATTTTTATCGATGGCGTTCAGGTGAATCACCTTCCCCCACAAAAAAGAAATGTTCATACCATCTTTCAAAATTATGCGCTTTTTCCTCACATGAATGTTTTTGAAAATGTCGCCTTTTCTCTGCGTTGTCAGCATGTTGAAGAAAAAATTGTGCATCATAAAGTTGAAGATGCATTAAAATTGGTTGAACTTCTATCTTTTAAAAGTCGAAGTATTCAAGAACTCAGTGGTGGACAGCAGCAACGCGTGGCCATTGCTAGAGCAATCATCAACCAACCTAAAATTTTACTACTCGACGAACCCTTAAGCTCTTTGGATTATCGATTAAGAAAAAAAATGCAAATTGAACTTAAAAACTTGCAAAAACGCTTGAACATGACCTTTATATTTGTCACGCACGATCAAGAAGAGGCTTTATCAATGTCCGATCGTATCGTCATTTTTAATCATGGGCGTATTGAACAAATTGGCACACCTTACGATATCTATGAATATCCTAAAAACCTCTATGTTGCTCAATTTATCGGAGAAACCAATATTTTTAATATTACCGTTCATTCCATGACTAATCAACATATCCAGACTAAAATTGCAGGCATCCCCATCACTTGTAAGCGCCCCTCTAATGTGTGTAATGGCGACCCGATGCATTTACTTATTCGTCCTGAAAATATCCGTGTACATCATATGAAATATGCAGAAATGGTAACAAATAAACTCACGGGTACTATCATTGATATCACCTATAAAGGACCGACCATTGATTTAAATGTTTTATTAGAATCCGGCCAAGTTGTTTCGACTTCTGAATTTTTTGATGAAGATCATGAAAAAATTGAATATAAACTTCAAGAAAAAGTATATTTAGAATGGCCTATTGGATGGGAAGTACTGCTGCCTTATGAACATTGAAAAATATTTCCCTAAAATCATGATTATTTGGCTTTGTGTCTTTTCATTTTTGCCTGCCTTGATGTTATTGTGCTTGAGTTTTCTCACGCCAGATATTCAAAACATGGCAAAGCTCCCCGTCACAATTAGCAATTATATTCATTTGCTAGATACTTCTTTCTTGAAAATTGCAGCCCGATCTTTTTATCTGGCCACTCTCACAACACTGTTTTGCTTTCTACTAGCCTATCCTTTTGCCTATTTTATATTGCAAATGAGAAACAAGACCTTAATTATTATCCTTATTCTAATACCCTTTTGGACAAGTTCATTGATAAGAACCTATGCCATGGTTGATTTATTAAAATGGAAAGGCATCATTAATACGCTTTTACTTAAATGTCATCTCATTCAAACGCCTTTAAACTTACTCTACTCCAACAGCGCAGTTTTATGTGGTTTGGTTTATAATCTCTTACCTTTTATGATCTTACCTATTTATAATGGCATGCAAACTATCGATATTTTATGTGTAGATGCAGCAAAAGACTTAGGTGCGAATCCATTGCAAATATTTAGCCAAGTCTTTTGGCCTCAAAGCAAAAAAGGTGTTATCAATGGTGTTCTCATGGTATTTTTGCCTGCCATGACCTTATTTTATATCCCCAATATCTTGGGTGGTGCAAAATCGATTTTAATTGGCAACTTAATTCAAAATGAATTTTTATTCTTGAATAACTGGCCACAAGGCGCTGCAACAAGTACCGTTTTATCTGTTATATTAGTGACATTATTTATGTTTACTCAAGGCAATGGACGAAAGAAATAATGCTTAAAAAATTCTCGCGTCAAATGTATATCATCACCATCTTATTATTTTTATATTTCCCATTATTTCTATTGGTTTATTTTTCATTTAACAACGCACAATATTCGAGTCAATGGCAGCATTTTTCTTTCAAATGGTTCATTGCTTTGTTTCATGACAAGCCCTTAATTGAATCGCTCTGGAATTCATTGATATTGGCCTTTTTTTCTTCTTTAATTGCTACGTCTACCAGTCTTTTTGCAACCATCTTATTGGTTTTAAGAAAATCTGATAAACTTTTAAGGAAATTTTTACTGGTTCCTTCATTTCTCATGATTTTGCCAGATTTGATTCTAGGCGTTGGCTTTTTATTAATTTTAAATATTTTTCATATTCCTTTTGGATTTATTTCCTTGTTAATTGCACATGTGACATTTTGTATGCCATTTATTATTTTTTCGATGATTTCCAAAATAAAATTATTTAATCAACATTACTATCTAGCTGCACTGGATTTAGGTGCAAGCAAATTTTATACCTGGAAAAAAATCATCATTCCTTTGCTTTCACCTACTATTATTAGTGGATTTTTTTTAGGATTCACCCTATCTTTTGATGATGTCATCATTAGTTATTTTGTCGCTGGTCCTGAATTTAATATTTTACCTCTGACCATCTTTGCCAAAATTCGAAGTGGTGCTACGCCTGAACTCAATGCCTTATGTACAGTGACTTTATGTTTATCACTCTTCTTTATTTTATTAACGCAAAGAAGGATGAAAAAATAGTATGCCCATCTTGAAAATTATTTTATTTGCGCTTTTTATGCCTTTGGCGTTTGCTCAAAAATCTTTAAGGGTTGCTGCCTGGGGTGGCGAAATACCCTCCTCTCTCATTAATCAATTTGAGAAAAAAACTGGTATTAAAGTTTATCTCACGACCATTGAAAGCAATGAAAGTTTACTTATTAAACTTCGAACATCTAAACAAAGTCTTTATGATGTTATAGCCCCTTCCAACTACTACATTACCTTGCTCGAACAAATGCAGCTTATTCAAAAACTTGATGCCAAAAGGATTCCTGAATTACAACATATTGAACCACGTTTTTTAAATCCCAAGGAAACACTTTATACGGTTCCTTTCTTATATGGCGCCACCGGTATTTTTTATAATCAACAATGGATCAAAACACCCCCTCGTCATTGGCAAGATTTTTGGAGCACAAACTACCGTGATCAGTTATTACTCTTAGATGATCCCCGAGAAATATTCTCAATAGCTCTTTTGGCTCAAAACCACTCTCCCAATTCAGAAAATCCATTAGAAATTCAAAAAGCTTTCCGTAAACTGCTCAAACTCACACCGAATATTAAATTATTTGCCAGTGATGCCATGCCACGCATGATCACAGACGAAGATGCTCTCATTGGCTGCACTTGGAATGGTGATGCCGTACGTGCACAATTAGAAAATCCTCAAATTCAATTTGTCTATCCTCAAGAGGGATATATTTTATGGAGTGAAGGGTTTTCAATTACTCAAAATGCAAAAAACATTGATGCAGCCTATGCATTTATCAATTTTATTTTAGAACCACAAAACAGCGCTGAAATTACCAAACAACTGCATTTTTCAGTTACCAATCAAATGGCAAAATTGTATCTCTCTTCACAAACAAAAGAAAATGCCATATTATTTCCATCAAAAGAAACCCTTGATCGAGGAATACTTCAGAAACCCATTTCACCCAATATATTAAATATTTATCATCAATATTGGGAAAAATTTAAATTATCAATCTAGGTTGGTCTCATGAACAATAAAATTCTCTGTTTTGATATTGAAAGCATCCCCGATATTGAACATGCTCGCCTCATATACGATATCAGTCCAAACCTTTCTGAAAGTGAAGCCTGGAATATTATTCGAATTAAACGCATGGAAAAATCAGGAACAGATTTTCTACCTCATTATCTGCAAAAAATTATTGCCATATCTGTTGTGATTCAAGATAACCATCAAATCAAGATTTTAACTTTGGGACAAGAGAAGGAGCCCGAAGCTGAGATTATACAACGTTTTTTTCAAGGCCTTGAAATGCACCAACCGACTCTGGTCTCCTGGAATGGGCAAGGATTTGATTTACCTGTATTACACTATCGAAGCCTTTTACACCATATCCAAGCGCCCGTTTATTGGGAATCAGGTGAAGAAATACCGGCTTTCAAATGGAATAATTATTTTAATCGCTATCATCAAAGACACACTGATTTAATGGATGTCTTATCGAGCTATCAAGGTAAAGCATTTGCTCCTCTGGATGAATTGGCACAAATGGTCGGCCTTCCTGGTAAAATAGGATTGCATGGCAGTGAGGTTTATCCAGCATACTTGAATAACGAATTACAAAAAATCTGTGATTACTGTGAAAGTGATGTGCTCAATACTCATTTACTCTATCTTAGATTTTTATGGTGTAAAGGAAGTTTATCAAAAGCACAATACCATCAACTCATGACATCGATTGAACAATATATAATTAAAAATGCAAATAAACCCCATTGGCAAGCCTTTTTACCTTATCTAGAACATGTACAAAAAGAAATGAGCTAATCATAATGCCTCATCAAATATGCGATATTATTCAAATTTTTAATGAATGTTTTCAAAATGATTATCAAACCATTTTGGTTCGTGGTGGTGATGAACCACTTTACGTTCCTGCGCATGGGAACCAACCCTACCATCAAGTCATTTTTGCCAGAGGATTTTTTAGCAGTGCTTTGCATGAAATCGCTCATTGGCTGATTGCTGGCCCAAAAAGACGTCTACTTGAAGACTATGGTTATTGGTATATTCCCGATGGACGTAACGAAGAACAACAAAAAGCATTTGAAGAAGTTGAAATCAAGCCTCAGGCACTGGAATGGATTTTATCGGACTGCTGCAATTATCCTTTTCAACTAAGTATAGATAACCTCAATGGACCTCCCATGGATATCACTGCTTTTCGGCAATCCGTTTTGAAAGAAAAACAACGCCTGCTCACCCAAGGTTTATCAAAGCGCACAAAAATACTCTGTCATGCGCTCCAAGGCTATTATAGAAAATCAGTTTTTTTGATTCAAAATCCAGTCAAAGTCGATTAACTGACTTGAAAGCTTATCGAGAAAACACAATCATATCTTTGGCTCTGAATAGCACTTTTTCTATTATTATGGGATGTTATTATGATATGAGTTTAGAAGGTTGATATGATTCACAAGGTGGCACGTAAATTATATCAGTTTCATTTGATACTTAAATATTCTGAGGGAATTCTAGGTTGTAATTAATTTACCAATGGATTAAGCTGAACAAACTTATAAAATATACAATCATATACATATGAAACCTGATACGCCAAGCGAAGATATACAAAACTCCTATAAAAAAATAGCCTCTTATTTATCAGCAGCGTCCTCTACCATGATCCAGACAACTGGAACACATGTATTGGATACAATCTCCAAATGATTGCAAAATAATAAAAATGTACATTTGTCTTTAAAGAATCCAAAAGCCTTTTTTAATGATATATATCCCATTATCTATCCGACAAAGACAAGTTCAATTTGGGATGGATACAAAGCTGCATTAACCTATCGAGTTAGTGCTTGTACAATGACCTTAGGCTCACAACCCTTAGTCCAAACGTTTTTGAAACAAAAATATGGCAATGAAATTAGTCAATGGACTGGGAATAGATATCAATCAACAGCAACTCACATGATATCTGGTGCAATTTTTGGCGTCATGGAGACTGCATTTCTTCCGCTAGATAGATGGAAATTGTTGCGGCAAATCAATAATACAACGCCATTTTTTGATTTAATGAAACAACAAAGAACGAAACTATATGTAGGCTCATCTATAACATGCATACGCAATGTTAAAGCATTTTCAGCATGGTTTGGTGTCTCTGATATAGTGAATCAACATTTTTCGCATCATAAACAAACCGGGCCAACGCCATTTTATCAACGAGTGATTACTTCTTCTGCTGGTGCTATTGTCGCTACCGTCATATCAAATCCTGCTGATGTGATTAAAACCATTAAACAAACACAATCTGATCGATTAGATGGTCAAAAACCAGATTCATCTATGAAGATATTTTCTCAGGTTTGGAAAGAAAATGGTATAAAAGGTTTGGGGCGAGGAATGTGGCCGCGTTTAGGTTCTATTGTCCCTCGATTAACCTTTCTTAAGGCAGTGAGTGAGGAATTAACACCTGTTATTCATAATGCATTAGATGATAGTATAAAATTCTCAAGAAAATAACCTAGAGATAAAGGCTAGCGTCGAAGCAATATAGCTTATAATTTCTCAAATCATAGCATATAACCTTTTTGAAAAAGTCTTACAAGGCGCATTCAAAATTGGCTATTTTTATGTTATGCTGAAATTAATTTTTCACTGATGTTTAGGATAGAATATTAGATGCATGACGACGCTTTTTTTTACACTATTTTCCTTATTTTTACTGGCGCCGCCATACTCTCAACACTCGTGCTCTACACGCGACAATCCTTACTCGTTGCCTATATTCTTTTGGGTGCTCTCATTGGTCCTTGGGGGCTTCATTGGGTCCCTGAACTTAATGCCATTCAACAAGTCGGTGAAGTAGGAATTGTCTTTTTGCTCTTCCTTCTAGGTTTACACCTGCAACCTCAGAATCTAATTCATATGCTCAAGGAAGTAACCTGGATCGCCCTATTCAGTTCTATCCTATTCGCCGTGATGTGCTTTGGGATTGCCAAAGCTTTTGGTTTACCCAATAACGATTGTATGATCATTGGTGCTGCCATGATGTTTTCCAGTACCATCATTGGCTTGAAATTATTACCCACAACCATACTTCACCATCAGCACACAGGTGAAGTCATGATATCTGTATTATTAATGCAAGATTTA
Organism: uncultured Legionellaceae bacterium; assembly: GCA_964572685.1. GTDB lineage: Bacteria > Pseudomonadota > Gammaproteobacteria > Legionellales > Legionellaceae > UBA2653. Next base: position 9,306 of record CAZNFJ010000006.1, on the reverse strand, counting down.
ATCGCTATCATCGTTTTAATCATGCTCAATGGTGCGCAACAAGGCTTTTCCTGGAATCAACTGCTATCCGTCAGTGTGACCTTCCCGCTTCTCATCGCTTTTGCATTCTTTTGTGAAAAATATATTTTAGTCAAACTTCTCGCGAAATTTGACCGAACCAAAGAATACGTATTTCTTCTCTCCATTGGTTGGTGTTTGGGTATGTCAGTGCTTGCCAAAAAACTTAATCTATCTGAAGATATTGGGGCATTTGTTGCTGGTGTTGCCCTTGCAGCTAGCCCGATTTCCTTATACATCGCCGAAAGCTTAAAACCACTTCGTGACTTCTTTTTGGTCATGTTTTTCTTTTCTGTGGGCGCAACCTTTAACTTTGATTTGGCTAAAATGATTATCGTACCTGCATTAGTCCTTTCTGCCATGATATTGATATTCAAGCCTTTAAGTTTTTATTTGATGTTCTGGAAAGCTGGTGAAAAACAAAGTGTCTCAAAAGAGGTAGGCATGAGACTTGGACAAGCCAGTGAATTCTCATTATTGGTTGGAAGCATTGCCCTTGATGGCAACTTGATTACCAAGCTCACCAATAATTTGATCCAAGCGACCACCATCTTAACGTTTATAGCCTCATCTTATATCGTTGTTCTCATGTACCCTACGCCCATGTCCCTTACGGAAAAAATGCGCAAAGATTAACAAGGAGCTTATAGCATGCGTTTTTTAATTATCATATTTTGTTTATTAAGTGAAAAATATCTGACTCATCAGTTTTTCACCTTTCGAAAAAAATGGTCGGATGTCTATGCTCAATTAATTGAAAAACATGTGCCTATCAATATACTCAATGCCAACCCATGGATGCGCTATAGTATTTACTTGGGTTTTTTAACGTTACTATGTGTCATCTTTGGTTTATTTGGACATCATGGCATCGGTCTTGTAATTAACTTTTTCTTTGAATTATCGGTATTTTACATTTGTTTAGGGGAACATAACCTATTTTATGTCAATGCCAATGAGAAAAAACTTTTAGATGATAATCAATTCATCATCGCAATGAATCAAGAATTTTATGCCATCATTCTGTGGTTTTATATTTTAGGTCCTTTTGGTGCTTTATTTTATCGAGTCACTTTATATTTTAATCAACAAGCACACACGCTTCCTTTATTAGTAAAAATCAAAGCTTTTCTTGATTGGTTGCCCGTACGTTTAAGCGCACTATTATTTCTACTCATCGGCGATTTTCAACCCGGATTTACTGAGCTTTGTAAAAAGTTTTTACAAAATCCATTGGAAAATAATGAATTACTCATTCAAACAGCTCGACATGCATTATCTGTTAAAGAACAGGAGAACATCAATATGATGAAACTTCAAAATCTATTCAACCATTCATGTCTCATATTACTCTTTTTATTGGCTATTTTTGTCATTGGGCATGTGATTTAAGGACAATTATGTACCGTATTTTTCTGCTTATCTTTTGTTTTTTTGGATTAACCGCGTGCTTACACCACGTGCAACATGTTTCCACTTCATGTGAAAGGCAATGCATCAGCGAATTTCAATTTTGTAAGAAGATTTGTAAAGACAGTTGTCCAGAATGTTGTGGTATTTCAAAGTTTCATGCGAATGAATCCTATCATCGTTATGCCAAACAATCTAAAGTTCAGGGATTTTTTCCTATCAATTTGTTGCAATATTATGATGATCCACTAAAATGCAAGAAAAACAGTTGCGATTGCCAAGCTGATTATGTTTTGTGCAATGAACATTGTTCCGGTATCATAACGAAAAAGTTGAACAACAATAAAGATTGCTGATTTCGTTAACCATTAACGACGATGAGGTTTAACAATGACCACTTATTTACAACAAGATACAGATCCCCTTGCCACCCAAGAATGGATGGATGCCCTTGAAAGCCTATTACATATTGAAGGCCCTGAGCGCGCACAGTTTATTATTGATCAATTAATCCAAACTGCCCAACAGTCTGGTGTACATATCAAAAATACTATACATACACCTTATAAAAACACCCTATTACCGCATTTAGAAAAGCAAATGCCCAACGATGAAGGTGTTTTTGATCGTCTCAAAGCCATTATTCGCTGGAATGCAGTCGCTATGGTCTTGCGTGCAGGAAAATATGCGCCAGAGTTAGGAGGACATATTGCAAGTTATGCCTCAGCTGCTGTTCTTTATGAAATTGGCTTCAATTATTATTTTAAAGCTCAAAATGAACAACAAAATGGTGATTTGGTCTATTTCCAAGGTCATATTTCACCAGGTATTTATGCCAGAGCCTTCCTAGAAGGACGTTTAACAGAAGAGCAACTCGAGAATTTCCGTCAAGAAGTAGAAGTAGACGGCCTATCTTCTTATCCTCACCCATGGCTCATGCCTAACTTCTGGCAATTTCCAACCGTTTCTATGGGCTTGGGTCCTCTTCAAGCAATCTATCAAGCCCGCTTCCTGAAATACTTGGAAAACCGAGGTCTATCACAAGAATCTGAACGTAAAGTTTGGGCTTTTTTGGGTGATGGCGAAACCGATGAACCCGAATCTTTAGGTGCTTTATCCATTGCTGTACGGGAAAAACTCGATAACTTAATATTTGTGGTGAACTGTAATTTACAGCGTCTTGATGGCCCTGTTAGAGGCAATAGTAAAATTATTCAAGAATTAGAAGGCATTTTTCATGGCGCTGGCTGGAAAGTAATTAAGGTCATATGGGGTAGTCGATGGGATGCATTGTTCGCTAAAGATAAACATAAACTTCTACAAAAACGTATGGAAGAGTGTGTCGATGGTGATTACCAAAACTATAAAGCCCATGACGGCGCTTATGTTCGTAAGCACTTTTTCGGAAAATACCCTGAACTTTTAGAAATGGTCTCACAAATGACCGACGAAGAGATCTGGCATTTGAATCGCGGAGGCCTTGATCCTCAAAAAGTTTTCGCAGCTTATGCTGAAGCCATGGCACACAAAGGAACCCCTGTTGTCATTCTTGCTAAAACAGTAAAGGGCTATGGCATGGGCAGTGCTGGTGAAGGGATGAATATTACTCATCAACAAAAAAAAATGACCCTAGAACAATTGGCGCAATTTAGAGACCGCTTTAGCATCCCGGTTTCCGATGAAGAATTACCCAATATTCCATTTTATAAACCCTCTCCAGATAGCCCGGAGATGAAATATCTTCACAAGCAAAGAGAGAAACTCGGTGGTTATTTACCCACTCGTGTCAATGAGCTTGAAAAACTTGAGATTCCTGAACTACATGCATTCGAAGCACTTCTTAGTGATTCTGGTGGTCGAGAGATGTCTACCACCATGGCTTTTGTTCGTATCCTATCTATCTTACTCAAAGACTCAAATATCGGATCTCGAATTGTGCCGATTGTACCTGATGAATGTCGAACCTTTGGTATGGAAGGACTTTTTAGACAAATCGGTATCTACTCCCCCGTAGGACAATTATATACCCCTGTCGATCGCGAACAGGTGATGTACTATCGCGAAGAAAAAAATGGTCAAATTTTTGAAGAAGGCATCAATGAAGCTGGTGCATTTTGTTCCTGGATTGCAGCAGCGACATCTTATAGCAGCAATCGACTGGCCATGATTCCTTTTTATATTTATTACTCAATGTTTGGCTTTCAGCGAATTGGTGATTTAGCCTGGGCTGCAGGAGATATGCAAGCCAAAGGTTTCTTATTAGGCGGTACTGCAGGACGAACCACACTTGCCGGTGAAGGTCTACAACATCAGGATGGTCATAGTCTACTGTTGGCATCCACCATCCCGAATTGCGTGGCTTACGATCCTACCTACGGATATGAACTAGCAGTCATTATTCAAAATGGTTTAAAAAGGATGTATGGCGATAATGAACATATTTATTATTACATCACCGTCATGAATGAAAACTATGAACATCCAGCCATGCCAAAAGACGTCGAAGATGGCATCATCAAAGGAATGTATCGACTAAAATCAGTCGCCATAGAGAAAGGTCCTCATGTACAGCTTTTAGGAAGCGGCACCATTTTACGAGAAGTAGAAAAAGCCCAACAATTGCTAAAAGCAGATTTTAATGTGAGTGCCGATGTTTGGAGCGTCACAAGCTTTAGTGAACTTCGTCGTGAAGGACTGGATGTTGAAAGACATAACCGAATGCACGCAGAAGAAGAAAATCGTATCAGTTATGTACAAAGCCAATTGGAAAATACTCAAGGGCCAATCATTGCTGCAACCGATTACATGCGTTTGGTTGCTGAACAAATTCGACCTTTCATAAGTGATCGTGAATATATCACACTAGGAACCGATGGTTATGGACGTAGCGATACCCGAGAACGCTTACGCTATTTCTTTGAAGTCAATGCACATTTTATCGTGATCGCAGCACTTGATGCCTTGGTGAAACAAGGGACATTGCCAAAGAAAATACTCACAGAAGCGTTTACTAAATATGGCATTAATCCACATAAACCCAATCCTGTGACCCAATAATAAAAGGACCGAATTCTATGGAACACATTATTAAAGTCCCTGACATCGGCAGCAGTAATGCCGTCGATGTCATTGAAATTCTGGTAAAGGTGGGTGATAAAATTCAAATCGACACCCCCTTGATCACTTTAGAATCTGACAAAGCCAGCATGGAAATTCCATCTTCAGAAGCCGGTGTTGTTCAATCAATTCAGGTGAAAGTGGGCGATAAGGTCAACATGGGTGATATCATTTTAACCATCGAGACGACCAGTATTGAAGAAAAACCTGTCGATACTCCACACACTCCAACATCTCAAACCATACTCGTCAGTATACCTGATATTGGCACTAGTAATGCCGTGGATGTCATTGAAATTTTAGTAAAAGTCGGTGACAACATTCAGGTTGACACCCCGCTTATCACGTTAGAATCGGACAAAGCCAGCATGGACGTCCCTTCTCCACAAGCGGGTATTGTTGAAAATATTGCGGTTCAAATCGGTGATAAAGTACAACAAGGTCATGCCATTTTAACATTGAGCACGACAACCACCTCAGCACCTCTCATAAAGTCTTCATCACCAACAGAAATCAAAGCAGAACCTGAAAAAGTCATTGAAGTAAAAGAGGATGTTGTTTCATCTTTTGCCGGTATTCTTGCAGGACCATCCGCTCGGCGCATGGCAAGAGTTTTAGGTGTAGATCTTACACAAATTCAAGGTACGGGTAAAAAATCCAGAATTCAAGTGGAAGATATCGAAGCCTACATTAAAAACCGTTTACAACAACCAGCACAAAGTTCTACTAATGGATTGCCTTTGCCGGTTGCACAAGACATTGATTTTTCTGTATTCGGTGAGATTGAAGTTCAGTCATTGAGTAAAATCAAAAAATTAACGGGGCAAAATTTACATCGTGCGTGGTTACAAATCCCACATGTCACACAATTTGATGAAGCTGATATCACCGATTTAGAAGCCTTTAGAAAACAACAAGGTGCTGCATTTGAAGCGGACGGTTTAAAACTGACGATACTTGCTTTCATCGCAAAAGCGGTGAGCAAAGCATTGCAGGTTTATCCTCAATTCAACGCTTCACTGTCAGCAGATGGTAGCCAACTCATTCTCAAAAAATACATCAATATTGGTATCGCTGTCGACACACCCCAGGGGTTGGTCGTTCCTGTGATAAAAAATGTTGATAAATTAAGCATCAAAGAAATCGTTCAATCCATGAGTGATTTGAGTCAAAAAGCCCGTAAAAAGGCTTTATTACCGAATGATATGTCAGGTGGCACCTTTACCATTTCCAGTTTGGGTGGTATCGGTGGAACTGCATTTACGCCAATTGTGAATCATCCAGAAGTGGCCATCTTGGGTGTATCAAAATCATCCTTGAAGCCGGTATTTCTAGATGATCATTTTGTACCACGCTTGATGTTACCATTGTCACTTTCATATGATCATCGGGTTATTGATGGGGCAGAAGGCGCTCGTTTTACACGTTATTTATCAGAGTTATTAAGCGATATTCGCAAAGTTATGCTTTAAAAGGTAGGAATTAAATATGAGTTCACAATTACAAACCGACATCGTCGTCATTGGTAGTGGTCCTGGTGGCTACACGGCCGCTTTTCGCGCAGCAGATTTAGGAAAAAAAGTGGTCTTGGTAGAAAAATATGCAAGCTTAGGTGGTGTTTGCTTAAATGTGGGCTGCATCCCATCGAAAGCTTTATTGCATACCGCACAAGTCTTGGATGAAACCAAAGAAATGGGTGCCTTGGGAATTGAATTTGGTCCAGTTAAAATTGATGCCCAAAAATTAAAAGCGTCTAAAGATCAGGTCGTTAAAAAATTAACGGGTGGTTTAAACATGCTGGCTAAACAACGACAAGTAACCGTCATTCAAGGTGTTGCATCGTTTACAGGTGCTAAAACCATTGAAATTCAAACTGATACTGGCAAACAATTGGTTCAATTTGAACAAGCCATCATTGCAGCGGGTAGTGAATCAGTCACCTTCCCTTTTATCCCTGAAGATCCCAGAATTTTTAGTTCAACAGGTGCTTTAGATCTTAGAGATATCAAAGGTCATTTAATGGTATTGGGTGGTGGCATCATTGGTCTGGAAATGGCGACAGTTTATCGTTCTTTGGGCGCTGAAGTCACTGTTGTAGAGTTCATGGATCAATTGATTCCAGCAGCCGATGCTGATTTAGTGAATGTTTTACAAAAACGTATGCAGAAAAAAGGCATTGAATTTTGTTTAAAAACCAAGGCAACAAAAATTGAAGCGAAACAAGATGGTTTATATGTCACTTTTGAAGGGCAGCATGCGACCACTGAACCCCGTAAGTTTGATCAGATTTTAGTAGCTGTTGGTCGTCGACCCAATGGCGATAAGGTCGGAGCCGACAAAGCCGGTGTTAAGGTAGATGAACGAGGCTTTATTGCTGTAGACAATCAAATGCGTACCAATGTTTCTCATATCTTTGCAATTGGTGATTTGGTTGGCCAACCAATGCTTGCGCATAAAGCGGTTGCTCAAGGTAAGGTTGCTGCAGAAGTGGCTTGTAGTATGAAACATTACTTTGATCCCAAAACCATTCCAAGTGTTGCTTATACCGATCCGGAATTGGCCTGGGCTGGCATTACTGAAAAAGAAGCCAAAGAACAAAACATTGCCTTTGAAAAAGCTGTTTTCCCATGGGCGGCTAGCGGTCGTGCATTGAGCATGCATCGTGAAGAAGGCTTAACCAAGCTATTATTTTGTCCAAAAACCAAACGCATTTTAGGCGCTGGAATTGTGGGTATGAATGCTGGCGAATTGATTGCTGAAACTTGTTTAGCTATCGAGATGGAATGTGACGTTGAAGATATTGCTTTAACCATTCACGCACATCCCACCCTATCTGAAACAGTCGCTCAAGCAGCTGAAATGTTTGCAGGCTCGATCACGGATTTATATATTCCCAAAAAGAAGTGATGCTAACCAAAAAACGCCTCAAATGAGGCGTTTTTTTATCTAGGGATAAGCGTACGTCAAATACTAAAAGCTTTTTTCATCCTAGTACCACTTAAATTTCGATAATATAGTTCCAGCAATTCTTCATGATTCCTGTCTTTCAAACAAGGCGCCAACTCCTCTTTAAAAGTATTCATCATGTCATTCATCGTTCTTAATAAAGGCGATTGTATAAACATGGAAAGTAATGCACTTTTTTTAATAGATTTTTGATTATTTTCTGTCAAGCATGCATGATAGAGACAACTATACGCTAACAAATATCTGGGTTTAATGAAAAAATCACAATTCGTCATTTGCTCAATGTTTAGTATATCTTTTCTAAGTTGAATAACAGATGGCGCATCCCAAAATGGTCTACAGATAAATTCTTGAATATAATTGCTCAAGTGCGAAAACAAAAAATTATCGATTAGATCAAGAATTGCAGTATTTTCAGAACCAAATTCCTGAGCGGTCATCAAGGTCGCATAACGTGCGCCTATGTTACGATAAATGATAGGCCTACCATCTTGTCGAGCATACAAACACGATAAGATCATTTCTTGCGGAACGGTCATCAATATATTTATTGTATTAACGATACCTTCCACCTCATAAGTATAAACACAGTATTTAGATTTCGAATAATGCTTATCTTCAATAAGACCTAAATCTGTCATTTTTTCCTTGAAGGCTCGTTCATGAGCAAGCTCTCGGCCTGGTACGACGGCTAAAGCCATGGTAAATCCATCTCTAGATAAATTGATGATAAAAAATTTCATATTAACTCACAAAAATTTAACCCGATTCAATTTTTACGTTTGATTAATATCGCCTCTCACCACGGAAAAATATTTTAAGCACACCCCATTTTTTCCTCATTGGCTAAACGACAATATTGTAGATAAAGCTCTCTCAGTTTCTCTAAGCTTATCTGATTTAAAGAAGGTGCAAATTCCTCTTGATACATTGGCATGAAATCACTCAGTATTTTTAATAGAGGTGAGGTTCTAAAAAATGATAGTGAACAAATGCTCTGAGAATATTTTTTATTATATTCTCCATACCATGCCTGATATATACAACAGTATCCCAATAAATATCGGGGTTTATCAAAAAAATCAATATCGTTTATTTGCTCAATCTGCCTCATATCATCTTGAAGCTGAATAATAGATGCATTTTTTGAAAATGTTGTGGTTAAATGCTCTGTTACAAAATTTTTCAATACTTGAAATAAAAAATCATCAGCTCTTCGAAGGATGGTTATGTCCCCCGAACCAAATTCACCCGCGGTGATTGTAGATGCGTATCTTGCACCGATAATCCCATAAATAATTGGTTGACCATCGACTCGGGTGTAAAAACCAGTTTGAATCATGTCTTGCGGTAAGGACATCAATACATTAACCGTATTGACTACGCCTTGTACCTCATAAGTATGAAGACACTTTTTTGACTTATGGTAATGACGATTTTCAATAAGTCCCCATTCGGCTAATTTCTCTTTAAAAGTTTTTTCATTGATAAGGCCTCCGCCAGGAACTGCGGTTAAAGCCATTTCAAAACCACTTCTCGATAAATTGAGGATATATACTTTCATGTCAACTCACTCTAATACAATTTGTATCAATCAGCACATCATCTGTAAAAACAAAATCCACGCCCCAACTTTTTAATTGTTGCAAAACATCTGCATCATTCACTGTAAATACCCCTGCTTTCATCCCTTGTTGATGAATAGACCTCTTGCATAACCCTCTTAAAGTTCGAAATTATAAATACCCGCAATCA